>JBIIXT010000075.1:0-3985 GCA_044347205.1 Candidatus Nanopelagicus sp.
GACATTTTCTCGCCACCGACTAATAACCAGCCATGCGCAAAAATCTTCTTTGGGATTGCAACCTTGGCAGCCATCAACATCGCGGGCCAAATAACGGCATGAAATCTCAAAATATCCTTGCCTACTAAGTGCACATCAGCTGGCCAAGTTTTTGCAAACTTTTTACCACCATTACTATTTGGATCATCACCTAAACCAACCGCTGTTGCATAATTTAATAACGCATCAAACCAAACATAAATTACCTGTTTAGTGTCCCATGGGACTGGAATTCCCCAATCAAATGTTGAACGAGAAATTGAGAGGTCACGAACTTCTCCCTCTAAGAATGAGATCACTTCATTGCGAGCACTTGCGGGCTGGCATGCCTCTGGATTTTTCTTGTAGTGATTTAATAACTCTTCGCGAAAAGCTGATAACTTGAAGAACCAATTCTCTTCACTAAGCATTTCAACTGGCTTAGAGTGAATCCGGCACTTACCTTCATCTAGATCACCGGGTAATTTAAACTCTTCACAACCAATGCAATATGGTCCTTCAAATTTGCCAGCGTATATAAAACCATCATCTTTTAATCCTTGCAGAAATTTTTGAACCCGCTCCATATGTCTTGGCTCAGTCGTACGAATAAAGTCATCATTAGCAATATTTAAATCACGCCAAACTGGTTTCCAGGCACTTTCAACTAAATTATCACACCATTGCTGAGGTGAAATGTTATTTGCCTGCGCAGTATTTAATACTTTTTGACCATGTTCATCAGTGCCGGTTAAAAACCAAACTGACTCACCTTTTTGTCGGTGCCAACGGGTCAGGACATCACCTGCCACCGTTGTGTAGGCATGACCAATGTGCGGTGCATCATTTACATAATAAATTGGCGTTGATAAATAAAAGGATTTTTCAGCGCTCATGTTCAGATCTTATCGCCACTCTTGTGCGCAACCATCACATCAAAAACAGTGCGCTTAGCAACCCGCAAACTCTTCGCTACCTCAGCCATTGCCTCTTTCCGGCTCAAGCCAGAACTTTCATGTCGTAAAACATTCTCAATAATTTCTTCAGATGAAATTTCTCGCATTTCTGGATCAAATCCAGCTAAGACAATTGTTATCTCACCAAGTATCTCTTTGGAGTTAGACCATTCCAGAAGCTCCTTGATATTGCCACGAACTACCTCTTCATATTGCTTGCTCATTTCACGGCAAATCGCTGCCTCTCGCTCTGGCCCCAAAATTGCCAGCGCATCTTCTAATGATTCAACAATGCGATGTGGTGCTTCAAAATAAATAATGGTTCGTGTTTCTTCAAGCAGATTTGTAAACCAATTCAATCTTGTAGTTGATGTTCTGGGCGCAAAACCTTCAAAACAAAATCGATCAGTTGGTAATCCAGATAAGAGCAATGCCGTTGTTACTGCGCTTGGTCCAGGTAAAACTTTTACTTTTATATTATTTTCAATTGCAGCCCTTACTAATCGGTACCCCGGATCACTAACACCTGGCATACCAGCATCAGTTGCAACTAATACATCCTTATTTGCCAAAAGTAATTTAGTTAATTCTTCAATTCGCTCTGACTCATTACCTTCAAAGAATGAGATAACTTTGCCGCTATATCGGATGCCTAAATCCTGACAAAGCCGAGAGAATTTTCTAGAGTCCTCCGCAGCGATATATTCAACTTTTTCAATTATTGATTTCAGATGAGCAGAGGCATCATCTGCATCGCCAATCGGTAATCCAGCAAGAATTAACATGAGGTGATTCTCTCAGGTTTTCAATCTGCTTATAGGCTTACGTAGTATGAAGCTGGCAAAAAAGTACCTTCCTCTCACTTTAATAACACTTTTTGCCTTAATCCTGCGGCTATGGAATTTAAGTAAACCTAAGGGCTATATTTTTGATGAGCTTTATTACGCAAAAAATGCCAATTCGCTAATCACTCATGGCGTTGAATTAAATGAATCTGGCCAGGGTGAGTTTGTAGTTCATCCACCACTTGGTAAGTGGTTAATCGGTATCGGAATTAGGGCCTTTGGAAATAATGAGTTTGGCTGGCGTATTAGCTCTGCTTTGATTGGAACTTCCTGCATCCTCCTATTATTTTTTATAACTCAGAAATTATTTAACTCGATCTATCTCAGTCACATTGCCGCTCTCTTGCTGGCAGCCGATGGTTTAACGCTAGTGATGTCACGGGTAGCACTTCTTGATATCTTTTTACTATTTTTTATTCTACTTACCTTCTATTTCTACCTGCTTAATAATTATTGGTTAGTGGGTCTATTTCTGGGAGCAGCCATCAGTGTTAAGTGGAGTGGTGCTTATTTAATTCCGCTCCTTCTATTGCTCTCAATAAACTTGCTGCGCAAGGGATTATTAAAAGAGTTCTTGCAACGCCTCACCCAAGTAGTTGCTCTGCCAATCTTGATTTACCTGCTTACCTGGAGCGGTTGGTTTATCAATAATTTAGGTTGGGGCAGAGATTGGGCGAAATCTCAGAGTGATTCACTTCTTCCTGATGTCGCAAGAAGTTTCTGGAATTACCATGCTGAAATCTTAAATTTTCATAGTGGTTTAAATGAATCACATTCATATGATGCTAATCCTTGGAGTTGGTTAATCCTTGGCAGACCAACCTCTTTCTTCTATGAATCCCCTAAAAACTGTGGCAGTAGTAATTGTTCGCAGGAAGTTTTGGCTATTGGTACACCCTTGCTTTGGTGGGCTGGTGCAATTGCTATTGCCGTAGTGATCGGCTTTTGGATCAAGCAACGCAATTACATCAGCAATTTTATAATTGGTGGATTAGCGGTTACTTATTTGCCTTGGTTTCTTATCCAAAATCGAACCATGTTCTACTTCTACGCTGTCGTTATAACACCCTTTTTGATCCTATCTTTGATCTATTTATTCCAAAGATTCCTATCTGCGGGTTATGCCAGAAGATGGATTTATATATTTGTAGTTGCTGTATTTTTAAACTTTATTTTCTTCTTACCCGTGCTAATTGGTTCTGAAATCTCTTACTCACAATGGATGATGCGAATGTGGCTACCTAGCTGGATTTAAATTACTCGTTAACTGCCCGATCATTTTTTTCTTCGAGTGCAATTAAGTCAAAGACTTCATCTCTTGAGTTAGGGATAACTCGTTCTTGCTCCTGCTTAGCACTCCACTCACCTGGTGAGGTTAAATCTATGATTCGCTTACTTGGTACTGCTTTAGGCGCCGTGGCATATGTTGGGCGCGGAAGTTGAGTTGGCTGCCACCCCGTTCGATCCTTTGGCACAACGATGACCCCGGTAATTTCAGTGCGTTCAGAGAATGGAACCCAATGATCATTTGAACTTGGTGTTTGATTAATATTATTTTCATACATCGAAGTTGGTAATTTAGCATTTGCAATTTTTTCCATTGCTTTAATTTTTCTAATCTTTACTTGAGATGCCAATACTTTTTTTCTTACGTGTACTAGGTAAATTATAAATCCAGTTAGCGGCACCAATGTTGTGGTCCAGGAGAGTAAGCCAATAACCGCACCAATGTTTGATAATAAGTAAAGTGAGAATAAGGATCCAAAAATTAATTTTCGTTGAAAAATTACATTTGATTTATCAATTAAAGAATCTTCCATTTTCTTAACGCTTTGATTTTCAGCAACAACTTGCATTGCGGTCTTGTATCTATCCATTGATTTTCCAGATGCATCTTCATGGGAGCTAAGCCATTGTGGTAAAAAGTAGGCAGCCCACATGGCAATAATGATCAAATAGATAATTCCCGATGCCATAAAGAAGAACGATAATTGTTAGGGGTGGGGTTTAAGGGGATTTAGGTGGTATGTCCGATTTATTAATTTACTTAACTGCGGGATTTTCTTTTACAAAAGTAATGTGATCACGCCAATCTCCAGCAATATGTAAGTAATTACTTCTTGCCCCCTCCAATGTGAAACCAGCTTTAACTGCAACCTTCTTTGA
>JBIIXT010000018.1:0-14059 GCA_044347205.1 Candidatus Nanopelagicus sp.
TGGTGTTAAAGGTTATGCCAAAGGTGACTTTGAATCTCCAGAATTTAGCGCTCCCCTGACGATCACTGGAACAAAGGGCAGCATTCATCTGCCAAACTTTGTAGTTTCCGGTTGGGATGATCGAGTAATTACTAAGGTTGGTAATTCTGAGCGCACCGAACACCTGGGCACTCTTTCTACCTACACCCACCAGTTGATGGCCTTTGCTGATGCAATAGATCTTGGTAAACCTGTGCGAACTGATGCGGCAGATGCGCTTGCGCAAATGAGTTTAATTGATGCTTCCTACATAAATGCTGGGTTACCGGTAAGGCCTATCTTTAAAATCTAAATTAAGAAATTCTCCTGAGCTTTTATAACAGCAGATTTTCTTCCATCTACAGCCATTTTTCGATAAATGTTTCTAAGGTGGGTTTTCATTGTATTTTGTGAAATATGTAACTCTGCACCAATCTGATTTATGGATTTGCCAGTAGCTAGATGTTTTAACACCTGCAGTTCTCTTGAAGTCAATGATTCTTCATTCGCTAATTGTGATTCATTTCTTAACTTGATTCGCTTGATGCAATCTCTGCTTAATTCCTCAAGAAAGAGTGATGGCTCTTCGTTAGCAATCTGAAAAATCAAATTATGGTGGTGATTTCCTTGCCGCATGAAAATATCTCTGGACCCGGTGAGTTCACCTACCTCTAAGGCAATTTTCATACACTCTTTAGGCGAAAATTCCTTAGTTGCTGGGAACTCAGAGAGGTACAAGTACTTCCATAGTTTTTTCCTAGGTGAATCCTCCCCTAACTGCATAACTTGATCTTTTGTTAACTGCTTACCTTTAGTGGCTTCCATTGCTTCAATTATTTGATTAACATAATATATTTTCGGAGTTCTTGCGGCTATTTCCTTTGCTCTAGTTAACTCATTAAGTCGAAATCTAATATAGAGTTCGCCAACATCTACCATCCAACTAAGATCATATTGTTTTGGAAACTTGGAGATGTAAAGTCTAAGATTCATTGAGCGATCAAGCGCCTCCCGAATTCTTGTTGATTCAGTTAAAATCCTGACAATCATAGATTCGGCAGTGACGTACCAAGTATAAATCTTGCTTTTTTCTGCCTCTACTTTCAATTCTTCAAGCTGCTCAATTGCTTGATCTAACTTTCCAAATGCAAGAATGCATCTAGCCAAAATAAGTTTACAATCCATGGCCGAAGTAACACCTGTGTATCCATAGACTTCAGAGCTAGTAATAACTGATTTAGCTAATTCTGCAGCTTTTAAGAACTCACCTTTTTGATGAAATGACATCGCTTTAATGGCCATTAAATGAATTCCATAATCGCCTTGATCGCTTGCATCAGCGATCTTTATGGCATTTTCAAGTTGAATCTCTAATGCCGAATCATCTGATTGCAGCATTAACACTGAAGACCGTAATCGAATTAAATTGATCTTATCGGCATCTCCTAAGTCAGAAGTAATTAATGGAGCACTTAACGCATCATCTATGGATTGCAAAGTCTTAGGCAAATCACCACGTGCAAATGCGCTAGCGGCAAATGCATAGTTAGTTATTTTCTCTAAGAAGTCATAAACTGGATTATTCTTTTCCTCTTCAAGGAGTTGGTTTGCCAACGCTTCAGCTGTTTCAAAATCAAGATCAACTAAATGTCCTAACATTACAAATCCACGCCTGATTGCTAAGCCACTTTCTGATTGATCGCCCATGTAAGGTGCCATTTTTATTAGTTGTTGACCCTGACCCGTTGCAGCCAATTGACGTGCATTTGAAATGAGTAAATCAAAAATTACTTGGGCATCTCCACCTTGCATCAGCGCTTCTATGGCGCCTAAGGAAACATCGCGAACCCCGGTTGGTTCCTCACCCTTTTTCGAGTTTTCCATGGTTAAAGGGTGATCCTAAATGGGGGATTCAACAAGGTTTATTCACCCTTTTTCGGGTGATCCCATGGGTTATCTAGGTAACTTCGAGCGTAAATCTGGCGAATTACTGCAGCACCGTGGGGCTCTAAAATTAGCGTTATGGATCTGGCCAAGGTAATTCTTTTCTACGCTTTTACCCCACTTAAAGATCCCGAGGCTGTAAAAGTCTGGCAGCGAAATCTATGTAAATCTTTGAATTTAACTGGTCGCATAATCATTTCACCACATGGAATTAATGGAACTTTGGGTGGAAACATGAGTGATTTAAAAAAATATGTAAAAGAGAGTAAAACTTACGCCGGCTTTAACAAGATTGCATTCAAATGGTCAGATGGAACGGGTAAAGATTTTCCAAAGTTAAGCGTGAAGGTACGCCCAGAGCTCGTTGCATTTGGCTACCCAGATGAAATTAAAGTTGACGAAAATGGTGTGGTAAATGGTGGCGTTCATTTAAAACCTTATGAGGTAGATAAGTTAGTAGCCGAACGGGGCGATGAGGTAGTTTTCTTTGATGGCCGTAACGCATACGAAGCCAAGGTCGGAAAGTTTAAGAACGCTGTAGTGCCAAATGTAGAGTCTTCTCGAGATTTTGTAAATGAAATTGAGAGCGGAAAGTATGATCATTTAAAGGAACAAGCAATAGTTACATACTGCACGGGTGGGATTCGCTGTGAAGTTTTATCTGCCGTTATGAAAAATCGTGGTTTTAAAGAGGTTTATCAAATAGATGGTGGAATTTTCACTTATGGACAAAAGTTTCGTGACGAAAGCCACTGGGAAGGCTCGCTTTATACTTTTGATAATCGAATGTCGATCGAGTTCAGCGAAAAATCAAAGAAGATTGCAATCTGTGAGAAATGCAATGCATCTGCCTATCGTTTCTACGATTGCCCTAAGGTGCCGTGTAATTCGCTTAATCTACTTTGTGAAAATTGTGCAGAGAGTATGACTGATGAGATTTGCGCGCATCCACAGCGCAAGTATCGAAGCACTGAGTTAATCGGCTAATAGCTGCTCTGCGTGTTCCTGCGGGTGGCGGGTATAGGTCTCTATCCACTTTTTAACTGAGTATTCACCTGATTCAGTATGTGTGCCAACATTGTTTAATTGCTCAGGAGTTAATCGTTTAATTAGTAAAAGTGAAGATTCCCGAGAAGCTTTAAACAGCGCAAGTGAAGCTTCGATAGGTAATTCTTTGTAACCCAAAGTTTGCGAGTTTGCCCATTTGTTTTCGTCATAACCTTGAATAGTTGTGCCGGGCTCCGCAATTAATCTGCGTAATCTGGCGCAGCTTTGAGATTCACTATCAGCTAGGTGGTGAATGACTTGACGAGCATTCCAGCCATCTTTTTTTGGTTGATCTAAATTACTCTGTGGGAAGCTAGCCACTGCATCAAGGAATTTCTTAGTGGCTAATTCATAATCCTTAGCAACTTGTTCAATATTCATTTTTTCATCCTATCTTCTTAGAAACTTTCGTATGCCTATCCAGATTCGCTTGCTTAATTTAGTGGTTTTAGTTATTGGTGAGTAGCCCATAATTGGCTTTGAGCTTGGATCCTCTGGCGTCTTGACATTGCGCAGCGCTGGTGAGGATTCATCTAAGGATGCGGCGATGATGCTGATGGCAGATACCAATGACATGCAACGGACCAGTTGATCTCGAGGAATCTGTTGATTTCTAAGAATTAATTCATCAGTTAAATTATCAGCCACTATCTGCAGCTCTTGGGCAATTCCATCTGATTGATTTTGGTGATCATCATCTTTGATTAATTCAATTTTTTCACTGATAGCAACACTTGTTGCAGATAAGGCGTGCGCAAGTGCTCTATCAACTAATGCAACTCTGGCTGGGTCTTGGCTAGCATCAAATAATCTTCTGGCAATAGTCCTGACCTGAACCACCATATGTTCAATTGCCACACCACTTACATACAAAGCATCCGCCTCTTGTTCCTCAACTAGCGGTGACCACTTTGCATACTCACGAGCCTCTATTGCCTGCGATCTTAAATCTGGAATCTCTTCAACTAATAATCTTGCCTTAGCTAGCCAATTACCGGCCTGCTTTTGATTAAATGTAGAGGCTAATCCCTCTGACATTTCAATTAACAACTCCGCTGATTTTCTTCCGATTCGTGAAATTTGATCAATGGTTCGACCGGCGGGTGTTTTTGCATCTGAAAAATAAGAAAAGGCAATTGCAATAATTGCTCCGACTAAAGTTGATGAAAGTCTATGCAGGGCGGTGTTCTCGCTCAGTCCTGGGCCCAGCACAATTAAGGCAGTTACTGGCACGTTAACAGAGGCAACCTCACCTAAGCGAAGTCCTCTGGCAACTACCGAACAAAGTAATACTGTGGTGCCAACTGCAATAAAGCCAAAACTAAAGAAATGAACAGTTAGTAATGCAATGCTGGCACCAATTGCTGTGCCAATTAACTGACCAAAGCCTTCCCGAACAGATTTATAAAGTGAGATTCGAATACTTAGAGCACAAACTATTGCGGCAACTAATCCACCATTTGGAATTAATTGATCACCCACAATCCAGGCTGCTGCCGAAGCTAGGCTGGCAACGATAACTCTTCTAATCCATGCCTTGCGCTTAAAAAATAAGTTAAATATCTTTAACGATCTTTTCTTCATGCGCGAAACTTTATTTTCTTTGCATCCATGATCAACTTAATTCGCGCAATAGCACTCTTACCCATGCCGTGCATTTGCTCTAAATCTTCCAATGAAATCTTGCGAAGATCGGAGATTTTATATAACTTGGAATCAACTAATGCTCTTCGAGCAGGTGCACTTATACCAATCTCCCGCCACTGCCCATCTAATTTCTCATACTTGGCCAAATCTGCCTCACCATTTGTAACTGCCAAGTCAGATTTTTTTCTCGCCTTACCTTTCAGGGCCTTGGACATGGCTTAATGATAAAGCTCTATTTGCGTTTTTTCTTGATCATTATCTGAACTTGACGCTGATTCATTAACTTACGCACTAAAGTTTTTGGCAGTGGCTTATCAAAGTGAAGTGCACTTTTAGTTTGAGAGAAGTCCTTTAAATCTGCGCGAAGTGCTTCAAGCACTGATCCACTAAATGGGTAGAAGGAGCAACCATTTTTTCTGGCGGCCAAGCCACAAACCACATCTTTACCTAATCTAAATGCTGGGATTCCATATGAGATTACCTGCTTTAACTCTGGTTCAATCTCTAAAATCATCTTACGCATATCTTTTAGTAACTTACGTTGTGGCTCCGCTTGGGCGTTGATGTATGCATCCACATCTTTCTTAGACATGTGGCTATCTTATGATTTTATTTATTTAAAGTGGCAGATTTCGATACATTGGTAAATACATTTTATCTGGTCGGGATCGGCTTGGTAATTCACTAGGGGCTTTGATAAACCCTAGTTTTAAATATGCCGCTATCGCTCCTTCATTTTCTGGCCAAACTCCTAAGCCTTGTTTGCTCCAACCTTTTTCAAGGCAAAGTTGATCTAGCCAATCCAACATTAATTTAGAAATTCCCCTACCTCGGTAGTTTTTATCAATCCACCAACCAGATAGCCAGCAATCTGCATTTCGATCATTGGCAGCTTTGCTAACTTCAAGCAAACCAATGTCTTCACCATCTGAGACGACGATGCACCAATTAGAGATTCTTAAGTAGTTCTCCCAATAATTAATAGGCCTCTCAGATTCAATGGCAAAATCGGCGCCAAAGGATGAAGGTGAATCTGCTAAAGCTTTTAAACGAATAGCACGCAATCGAGGGGCATCAGTTGAAGTTAGTTTTAGAAGATGAATCTGCAATTTAGTTATTTCTTTCCAAACAATCTACTAAAAAAGCCAGGCTCCTTTGGATCATTTGCATGCCCTTGGCAGCGTTGGCTCTTTGGGACTCCCTTAAGCGCCTCTTCCACATGGTTACCACAGCCACTCCATGATGGCTTACGGCATTTGCGACAAGTAGTTCTACTACACATATTTCTCTCCTTCTTTATTGGTTATTAACTAAAACTTTTTCAGCAGCAGGTGAATTACTCCAGGTTAAGTAACCACCATCTAGATTTACAGCGTTAAAGCCCATTTCATTTAAAAGCATCGTTGCAGTGTGGCCGCGCACACCCACCTGACAACTAACTAAAATATTTTTATTCTTCAGCTCCGCTTTACGCTCGCGTATTTCATCCACAGGTAAGTTATCAAAACCAGGGATGCCACCACGTGCTACTTCACTAGCGCTTCTAACATCTAATAACTGATAACCCATATCTTGATACTCAGATATCTCACTCCATTGCGCAGTTTTACTTAGGCCAGAGAGAATGTTTTCAGCAATATAGCCGAGCATATTTACTGGATCCTTTGCAGATCCAAATGGTGGCGCATACGCCAGCTCTAAATCAGCTAGTTCTGGTGCGGTAATCCCACCACGCATTGCTGTTGCAATCACATCAATACGTTTATCAACACCGGCTATTCCAACACCTTGGGCCCCAAGAATCTCACCAGATTTTGCATCAAAGATTAATTTTAATGACATTTGTTTTGCATCTGGATAGTAACCAGCATGAGAGTTTGGATGAGCATGAATTACTTTATATTTGCGCTTTGTTTGCGATAACCGCTTCTCATTCCAACCTGTAGTTGCAATCATAAGATCAAAGACCTTAACAATTGCAGTTCCTATAGTTTTTACCTCTCGCACTTTTCTGCCAGCAATATGATCAGAGACAACTCTTCCATGTCGGTTAGCAATATTGGCAAGTGGCACCAAGGTTGCTGAGCCATCTAGGGAGTCAATTTTCTCTGCGGCATCTCCAATTGCATAGATGCTCTTATCATTTGTCAGGTTATTGCGATCAACACTAATGCCATTTCTTGTTCCGATTTTTAAGCCTGCAACCTTTGCTAATGAAACATCGGGACGAACGCCAATGGCCAAAATAATTAAATCAGCTGGTAGCTCAACCCCATTTGCTAAGTGAACTGATTTTTCGCTGATGCTCTTTGCGCTAGTTCCAAGGTGAAGCGCCACCCCGTGTGATCTCATCTCTTGGGCAACCAAGGTTGCCATTTCAGGATCTAGTGGCGCAAGAAGTTGATCAGAGGCCTCTACGACGCAAGTATTAATCCCGCGATGAATTAAGTTTTCAGCTATCTCAACTCCAATGAATCCACCACCAATTACAACAACATTTTTTGGTTTCAAATTAACTTGTGAAACGATTTTCTCTACATCCTCAACAGTACGAAGAGTTAATGCTCTTTCAACGCCAGGAAGTGGCGGCACGATTGGTGAGGCACCTGGACTTAAGATCAATTTATCGTAATTTAAATCGTATTCACGTCCTGTAGCAAACTCTTTAATTAAGACTGATTTTTGCTTTCGATTGATTGAAATAACTTCACTTAAAACACGAACATCTAATCTAAAGCGGGCATGCAAGGAATCTGGGGTTTGCAGTAGAAGTGATTTCTCCTCTTCGATAACTCCACCAACATAATAAGGCAGGCCACAATTTGCATATGAAACATGTCCGCTTTTTTCTATAACGACAATCTCAGCATCATTGTCTAATCGACGAAGCCTGGTAGCTGCTGACATTCCACCAGCAACCCCGCCTACGATCACAACTCTTTTACTGCTCATTTTTTCCTTTAGCTACTGATTCTTTTAAGGCGTGACTAGTGGCAAGCCTGCATTTGCCCAATCAATAACGCCACCATTTAAGTTCGCTAATGAGATGAACTCTTCATTGCTCATCTTCGCTACCGCATCAGCTGATCTGCGGCCACTGCGGCAATAAACTGCATAAGTTTTTGATTTATCAAGTTTTGCGATTTCACTTAAAAAAGTATCACTTTCTACATTGATATTTATCGCATTGGCGATATGGCCTTCCTCAAACTCCTCTTTAGTGCGGACATCTAGAATTACAACGCCTGGCTCTTGGGTTTTTGCCTCAAAGGCCACTGAATCTAGATTCATAGCTGACTCACTTCCATTAGAACAACCGGTTAGTAAAACTACACCTAAAATTGAAGCTACTGCCATCTTTTTTAACATTTAATTCTCCTAGGCTAGTGTTAAGAATAGTTTTTGCAATTGCGTCGTAACAGCTTCTGAATTGGATTTATTCTCAATCAGGCATTCCTTTAGGCTCGCTGAGATCAAAGTAAAAGCTGCAGTGTTTACCGCCTTTGAAACGGCTGACATCTGCGTGACGATCTCCTCACAGTTGCGCCCTTCCTCCAGCATTCTTATCACCGCACCAAGTTGGCCATGAGCGCGTTTAACTCTTTTGGCAATTGCTTCATTTTGATCTTGATCTTCTAGAACGTGGGTAATTTTCTTGCTAGCCATGCTTCTCCCTCATTAACTTGACTACTTGTATACCCTAGGGGGTATACTACAATTAATCAAACCGACACAGACGAGGAGTCATATAAATGTGTTCAAGAGTTACCTGCTTTAAGTGTGGCAAACCAACCTGGGATGGTTGTGGTGAACACATAGAGGAAGCACTAGCTGGCATAGCCGAACAAGATAGATGCTCCTGCTAATTTAAGTATTTAAAGTTGCTAGCATCAAGTTATGCACGGTGCTAAAGAGGTCGTAGCAGAGCTTGTCTCCTTAGCCAGCCCTGCCAAAGCAATTGATCTACAACGTTTCTTTAAGACTGGCCCCGGGGATTATGCAGAGGGCGATATTTTTCTTGGCATCGTTGTTCCACAAACTAGAGTCATTGCCAAGAGATACTCAGATTTATCACTTGCAGAGATAAAGAAATTAACAAAATCTAAATACCATGAGGTTCGCTTTTGTGGATTGTTAATCCTGGTCTGGCAATTTGAAAAGGTCAAAAGCAGAGCTAAGGCAAAAATTCTATTTGATCTTTATGTCCAGGAATTAAAAGCGGGCCATATAAACAACTGGGATTTAATTGATGTTACTGGTGTGCGTATGGGTGCTTATTTGATTAATGAAAAGACTCATATGGCAGTTCTAAGAAAATTGGCAAAAAGTGATGATTTATGGGAAAGACGAATGTCAATAATCTTTACTTTTGCTTTTCAAAGAGTTGGTGATCTAGAACCAACTCTTGAAATTGCTGACCTGCTTTTATCTGATGACCACGATTTAATTCACAAAGCAGTTGGTTGGGCCCTTCGCGAGGTAGGCAAAAAGGATGGGCCACTGCTAAGAAATTACCTGAGAGAAAATGTAGAGAAAATGCCTAGAACCACTCTTCGCTATGCAATTGAGAAATTCTCAGAGGTAGAGCGAAAGAGATGGCTGAAGGCCTAATTGGTTAGACTTAGTACATATCTAGAGTTGGGATGTAAATGGCAAGCTTGGTCGTAGATTCAGCGCCGCTAGTACTAGATGTTGGCGTTGTCTTACTTGCTGCCGCAACTCTTGGTTACGGAGCCCGACGAATCGGTTTGCCCTCTGTTGCCGGCTACTTACTAACTGGATTATTGGTATCACCATTTACTCCAGGCTTTGTTGCCGATGGCAGCCAACTATCTCTGCTCGCAGATATTGGTGTTGTACTCCTCCTATTTGAAGTTGGAATTGAAATAGATCTAAAGCGGATCAGTCGAGAGCAACGTTATTTATTTTGGGGAGTACCCACACAAGTTGCAATTGGTATGTTAATTGGTACACCAATATTCCTCTATTTAGGAGTACCAATACTGGGCGCCTTATTGCTTTCCTTATCTATTGCAATGTCATCAAGTGTTGTAATTGTAAACATCACTCGAAGTCCACGAAGAAAAACTGACACAATTACTGAAGAGGCGATGCTTGGATGGTCAGTTGTACAGGATGTTGTTGGAGTTAGCTTGGCTGCAGTTATTTTAACTCTTTATGGAACCAATGAACGACCATTAGTGATTGCTTTAGGCGGTCTAGTTGGGTTTGCACTTATTGCATACATTGCATCTAAAATTTTGCCATTTATATTGCAAAAAGTTCGTTGGGAAAAAGATTTATTTTTGATTTATTCAGTCTCTGTTGGATTAGTTTTGGCCGCACTCGGCACAGTTGTATTTGGAATTCCAATGGCTTTGGCTGGTTTCGTAGCTGGACTAGCTATTAACCAAAGCAAAGATACAGAAGATGTCAGAAAAGCCATCCTGCCATTTAGGGATCTATTCGCAGTACTCTTTTTTGTTGTAATTGGTTCGCTAATTCAACCTGCCCAACTCGATACATCATGGAAATTTGCCTTACTTATCTTGGCGCTCATGGTGACTTTAAAAACTTTACCTACCGCTCTTCTCGTAAAAACAAGTGGATTAAAGATCAGATCAATTCAATTTGGTGTAGGAATTAGTCAGATTGGTGAGTTCTCATTTGTACTCGGCAGCTTAGCTTTTAAAGAGGGCGTGATTACGGCAGATCAATTTAATGGATTACTGGTAGCGGTCGTTATTTCCATACTTGGATCAACCTTGTTGGTCAGAAAAACAAAATCCTCAAATTCAATGAAGTGAGTTAAGAAAGTTATCGCTTCGAGAAAACCCTAAACATCACCCATGAAAGTAATGCGCTAACTACAGAGGCAGCGATTACTGCAATTATTGCAATCTCCTGAGTTTGCCGGTTATCAAAGGCAATCTGAGCAATAAAGATTGCAACGGTAAAGCCAATTCCGGCAGCACTGCCCGTGGCTGCAATCATTGGAGTACTTGCATTAACTGGCAAATGCGCAATCTTTAATCTTGCAGCAACAACTGTGGAGAGCAAAATTCCGATCGGCTTTCCAACTACCAAGCCGAAAAAGATTCCCCAGGCAATCACAGAGGTGCTGGCAATTTCTAGAGTATCTAAATTTAATGCAACGCCAGTATTTGCAAAAGCAAATAGTGGAACAATTAAAAATGAACTAGCTGGATGAAAGCGATCCTCAAGCCACTCGATAACTGACTCAGAATTTCCAATAGTTTTTGGCGCATTTGGTGTCAGCAATCCAAGGATGACGCCGGCAAGTGTTGGGTGAACACCAGTTTTATATAGTGCAAACCACAGTAAAACTCCGACTCCAATATAAATTAGTGTGGCTCTTATATTTATTTGCTTCAAAATATAGATGCTGGCAATTACAGCTACGCTAATAAGTAACCAATTTATTGATATGCCATCTGAGTAGACGAGTGCAATGATTAATATGGCAACAATGTCATCAATTACCGCCAAGGCAAGTAGAAATATCCGAAGTGATTCTGGTACTCGCGATCCAATCATCGTTAGTAGTCCAACAGCTAAGGCGATATCAGTTGCTACTGGTACTCCCCAGCCGCCTGCTGCAACACCGCCAGCAATTGATAAGTAAATAATTGCAGGGAAGGCAACCCCTCCTAAAGCAGCAAGAAATGGCATCAATGCTTTTTTCATGGAGGCCAAGTGGCCCGAGGTTAACTCTCGTTTTATCTCTAAACCCACGACAAAGAAGAAAATAGTCATCAGTGCGTAATTAATAAATTTTTGTATTGTGAACTCAATCAAGAAAATACCAGCGCCTAAGGTGAAATCAAAGTTTAAAAATGAGAAGTAACTCTTTGATATTGGTGAGTTCGCAACTAATAAGCCAAGTGCGGCAGATAGTAAAATTAAAACTCCGCCGGAGGATTCTCTGTCTAGGAACTCACGCAGTGGTGGCTTGGAGATCTTCATTAGCCTACTTTAGCGTAATGGCATTTTTGCGATCGGAAATTTCGCACTTTCCACAATGCTGAGGCAAAAGCTAAAAAGCTAATCTCACGGCCACTTGTATTTGCGCCAGTAAACTAATTAAAAACTGTTTAAAATCCGACTGCCCATCTCCTGAATGATTAAAAGGATGATAACGCCGTAGTTAAGAATCACAATCACTGGCAAATATGAAATACCCCAAGAGCTAACGAGGTTGCGCAGTTTTACTCCCCAACATCCTTGAACAATTGTGACTATCAGTACTGTCCACCACATAGGAATCGTGGCTACCCAAACAACTAAACAATATGGGCAAAGGACACCTATTGAGTAAATACTTTGAGTAAAGAGCCATGTAACAAATATCCAAGCAGTACCAAGGCCAACTACAGCGCCACGCCAAAACCAGTTTTTAAAATTTGCACCGGCCAAGATGCCAAAACCAATAACAATTGGTACGACAAATCCGGCCACTCCTAGAAGTGCGTTGGGAAACCCAAATAATGAAGCTTGCCAACGATCAAATAGTGATCCACATGAGACGAATGGGCTTATGTCACATGAGGGTGTGTCTGTCGGATCTTGCAGCAACTGAATTCGCTCAACCAAAAGAGCTGCAGATGCAAACCAGCCAATGACACCAGCAATTATGAAAGTTCTTGCCAGCAATTTCCAATTGCTTTCAAGACTTATTTTGCTTTGGTCAAGATTCATTAGATCCGTTTCATTCGCGCTCATTACAAAAGCCAATCTCCTGCCCATAATGGTATATGACTCCGTTGATAGCCGACTTTTGGAGATTTAGCCTCCACAAACGTATTGAATAGAAGCCTCGCCCTATAAGCCGGGTAATTGGAAAAGGCCTCGATCTCTCGAGGCCCTCCCATGCACAGCTACTGCAATTCTTTTGATCACTACCAATAGATCGAATTGCCCTAACTAAGACTGTGGTGGAGGCGACGGGGTTTGAACCCGCTCCGACGGTTTGGTAAACAGTCAGGCTGCCAATTACAACACGCCCCCATCACGGAAGCGAAGTTACGGTTGAATTGGAAATGGAAAATTAGAAAGTATCTACCCTGTTGAAATCCATTTATTGTGGACAGCAAAAAGGACTTAGCTTTCGCCAAGTCCTAATTACTACCAAACCGTCGTGGTCAAAGTATTACATATTTCCTCAGTTACTTGCAGTAACGATAGATAAAGAAGAGTCGCCCTATAAGCCGGAGTCGACATTATTATTCGTGAGGTCTAGGTAAGATACGAATATGTCTAGTAAAAGCACCGAGAGCAAAAATCCGTCGAGAAAATTCGGACCCTTAAGTCGCGCGTCACAGTTTTTCTACACAAAGTCAAACCTGATCACCGCGTTGCTGGCCACCTCCGTCTTTGCCGGTTACCTTCTCTTTTTTCTCACGGGAAAGGGCAAGGCTTTTGAAGTTGCTAGCAGCAGTATTAAGTCACTCGGAACTTCGTTGGGCTTTGGTCAAGTAGAGATTCTTGCCTTCCTTGCAGAACGTTCTGATCAAATGATTAATGCCTACATTAACTTCAATCAGGTTTGGGACTCTCTCTTTGCTTTGATCTACGGAATTATGTATGTGGCTTGGGTGTCGATTTTGTTTAAGCCATATTCGAAAAAGTTTAGGGTTTTAAATCTGCTCCCATTTGCTCAAGTTCTCTTTGATTGGTTTGAGAACTTTTCCTTAGCCACTCTCTCAAAGCAGTACCTTGCAGACGGTACGATCTCTTTGTCGACCGCTCTATTTGCCTCAAGCGCCTCAAGCATCAAGTGGGTATTTTCTCTCCTGGTATATGGAGTGATTTTGGTTGGCGCTGTCATGCGGATAGTAGGAGCAATGAAGAGGCGAAGCCAGCGCTAGTTTCTTTTTGCCTACATTGAAGAGTCGCCCTATAAGCCGGAGACGACGCTGTTATGCGTGAGGTCACGCTCAATAAATACAATTGCTCTCGTTATTGCCCCCAAAGAATGAGCAATTACTGGAGTTGATTAATTAATGACTTGAGCTAGAGAAGTTCAAGAGAATAACTCCCGCAACAATAAATGCAATTGCCGTGATCCGCGCAATAGAGACTGGATCCTTGAAGAGAACCATCCCTAAGATAGCTGTTCCCGCAGCACCTATTCCCGTCCAAACCGCATAAGCCGTTCCAATAGGCAGAACCTTCAGCGACCAAGCAAGTAACGAAAAGCTTCCTGAAGCGAATACTAGAAATCCTATGCTTGGCCAAATTTTCGTAAAGTTGTTTGAGAGTTTAAGCATCGTCGCAAAGCCCACTTCAAGAAGCCCTGCGGTGATGACTGCAATCCATGCCATTTTTGATACTCCTATCGATTTCTTGTAAGTGAGCTGACTAATTTTTCAAGAGGTCCCTG
>JBIIXT010000019.1:0-14000 GCA_044347205.1 Candidatus Nanopelagicus sp.
TACACGTTACCCATGATCAAGAAGAGGCCATGACGATGGCGGACACAATCGCCGTTATGAACAATGGCAAGATCGAACAAATGGGCTCACCTGAAGATCTTTATGATTCACCGCGCACCTCATTTGTTGCTAACTTCCTCGGACAATCAAATCTAATTCCAGGAACTATTACTGGAAATGATGGCGATAATTTAATTATTGAATTATTTGGAAACAAGGTTTCCGTGCCTAAAAAACGTAGCTCAGCTCATGGCAACTCTGTATTAGTTGGAATTCGTCCTGAGAAATTCCGCGTTGCCGCTGAAGGCAAAGGTGCAACTGGCAATGTGCTTACTGGGGGAGTCATTTCAGATGTTTCATACATCGGTGTTTCAACTCAATACCAGGTAGAAATGCCTTGGGGCAAAGAGTTAATTGTTTTTGAACAAAATGATGATGATGAGGATTTTTTGCGCAAGGGTGAAAAGGTAACATTATCTTGGGAGCCAGTATTTTCATTTGTGCTAGATGGCAGTGAAAATGCATCCTCTGGTTCACATTAACAATGGCCGTAATTAGCCGCCCAAGTGGCAAGGTATTTGCACTAAAAGATAACAAATCATTATTTCCCTACCTTTTATTAGCACCCGGCCTTTTGTGGTTGTTTATGTTCTTTCTCTTGCCCATTGCAAACTTGGCGCAGATGTCTACCAAGACAAATGCTGGTGAGACTGGTCAGTTCGAGCAAACTTATCGCTTTGCTAATTTCTTTGATTCATTTATGGATGCAAGTGGTCAATTCGCTAGATCATTCCTTTATGCCACATTAGCCACCTTAATTGCCTTAGCAATTGCATATCCACTTGCGTATGCAATCGCATTTAAATCTGGTAAGTGGAAAAATGTTTTATTAGTCTTAGTTATTGCGCCATTCTTTGTTTCATTCTTGCTTCGCACCATTGCCTGGAAGCAGATTTTGGGTGAAGAAGGACCAGTTACAGCAATCTTGCGCACCTTACACATCATCTCACCGCAAACCACATTGACCTCAAGTGCCTTTGCTGTTGTTACAGGTCTTGCCTATAACTTCCTGCCCTTTATGACCTTGCCAATTTATGCCTCACTTGAGCGAATAGATCCAAGAACATTAGAGGCATCAGGTGATTTATATGCCAACGGATTTACTACCTTTCGCAAAGTAACACTTCCATTATCGATGCCAGGTGTTGTTGCCGGCACATTATTGACCTTTATTCCAGCCGCTGGTGATTACATCAACGCTAATATTTTAGGAAATCCAAATACTAAAATGCTTGGAAATGTAATTGAAGCTCGCTTCTTTAAGATAGTTGATTACCCAACTGCGGCTGCATTGTCCTTTACTTTGATGGCAGCGATCTTGATCTTAGTTACCTTTTATATTCGCAAAGCAGGAACAGAGGAGTTGGTGTGAAGCGCCTAACTCGCTGGTTTTCAAAGAATTTAATTCGTATCTACGCCGGCCTCGCGTTCATTTACCTATTTATTCCAGTGCTCTACACATTTATTTATTCTTTTAATGACAGCGGAAAGACCAATTTAATTTGGAAAGGCTTCACCTTTGAGAAGTGGAGTAATCCATGCGGGGCACCTGATATCTGCAGCGCACTTGGTAACTCATTTCTAATTGGCTTTACATCAACATTTATTTCAACTGTTTTAGGAACTTTAATCGCCTTTGCCTTAGGACGCTATAAATTCAGAGGCCGCTCAACTACTAATCTACTTATTTTCTTGCCGATGGCAACGCCTGAAATTGTCCTTGGCGCATCACTTCTAACAATGTTTATCAATTTTGGATTTAACACTTCACTATTAACTGCCATCATCGCACACGTGATGTTTTGTATCTCATTTGTGGTTGTAACAGTTAAGGCAAGAATTGCATCTTTGGATCCACGCCTTGAACAAGCGGCGATGGACCTCTACGCCAATGAGTGGCAAACCTTTCGCCGCGTTACATTCCCATTAGTTTTGCCGGGTGTTGCAGCTGCCGCCTTGCTAGCTTTTAGCCTTTCATTTGATGACTTTATTATTACTAACTTCACCGCCGGCACAGTAAATACCTTTCCTAAGTTTGTTTATGTTGCAGCCGGTCGCGGTATTCCAGCGCAGGCGAATGTGATTGGTTCTGCGATGTTCATAATTGCAGTCACAGTTGTAATCCTTGGTCAGGTATTGGGCAACAAACGCAAAAGCAAGGTTTAATAATCGCATTAGCAATTAAAGTTCGAAGTATTGATAGTTTTTAATCGCATAAATAGACTTCGTTAGTGGAGAAAAAGTTTCTAGCATTCCTAGCAGCCGCATTTGCATCAGTACTTTTGATCTCATTTATTCATTTTGAAAAAGATGTTGTTGAAGAAGTAAGCACTCCCTTGGTAATGAAACAGATTCCTTTATGGTGTTTTGAAAAAAATAGTGATTACTTGTGGCAAAGCTCGGTGACAATCGGATGTGTTAATGAAGCACAATCTCTTGGTCAAACACGAATTGCTATCCCCACAGAGAAAGTCTTTGAATTAAATCCACAGGTAAAGACAAGGTTTCTTGCCGCGCAAGCTCAGGCAAAAATAGAGGGATTTAAAATTGCGATTACCTCTGGATTTAGAAGTGAAGCTAGGCAGCTTTTTTTGTTCAATCAAGCAATTAAGAAATATAGAACTGCAGAAGAGGCGAGCAAATGGGTTCTGCCGCCAGGTATTTCCCGCCACCCTAAAGGAATTGCAATAGATGTTAATTACCCGAATGGGCCAACTGGTGCAAAGTGGCTTGAGATTAATGGGTATAAATTTGGTTTATGTCGAGTTTATGAAAATGAATGGTGGCATTTCGAGCCACTTGTTGCTCCTGGTGAGTTGTGTCCAGCATTGCTACCAAATGCGTTGGCTGCTATAAATTGAATTAAGTAATTTATTTTTTTTCGATATATACTTATTTTGTGGCAAACATCGGCAACATGTATGGACCTGACTTCACCTTCCTTGGCATTCCTCGTTGTGATTTAGATAAGCCAGAAACTTTTAAAGGTGCTGATGTAATTATTGTTGGTGCACCAATTGATAGCGGAACCTCATATCGAAGTGGCGCCAAAATGGGACCACAAGCTATTCGGATGGGGGATTATCTGCCACATGATGGCCAAAGGCCACATCTTGCAATGCGCATTGATCCATTACAAAAGTTAAAGATTTATGATGCTGGAGATTTATTAATGCCAGGGGGAGATTTAGTTGCATCTCTTAAAGTATTAGAGGCAGCAACTGAGAAGATATCAAGAGTTGGCGCGATTGCAGTTGTGTTAGGTGGAGATCATTCAATTGCTTCGGCTGATGTGACAGGTATTGCAAATCATTTAGGTAAGGGCAAAGTTTCCATGATTCACTTTGATGCACACGCTGATACAGGTGAAGATCAATTTGGCGCCTTAATTGGTCATGGCACACCAATGCGCAGGTTAATTGAATCTGGCGCAGTTCGAGGAGATCGTTTCTTGCAATTAGGACTTCGTGGATATTGGCCAGATGATAAAACTTTTAAGTGGATGGCCGAAAAGGGAATGAAGTCATATGAGATGACAGAGATTCATCATCGCGGAATGAAGAGCGTATTAGATGAATCCTTTGCAATTTTGACCAATGAATGTGATGGCGTGTTTTTATCAGTTGATATTGATGTGGTTGATCCAGGAATGGCGCCAGGAACTGGAACACCTGAACCAGGTGGTATGACTAGCCGTGAGTTACTAGAGGCGGTTCGCCGTATTTGTTTAGAGCTACCAATCGTTGGCGTTGACATTGTTGAGGTTGCGCCGGCTTATGACAGCAGTGATATCACAGCGATCTTGGCTAATCGAGTAGTACTTGAGGCATTAAGTGCGATTGCATTAAAGAAATCTGGTGGAACTTACTCACCAACTAAGAACATCTTAGATCGCTAGCACTTACTTAATTGAGGCGATCGCCTCATCAAGTACAGATAAACCTTCGCGAAGTAGATCTTCATTAATTGTAAGTGGTGGTAATAGGCGAATTACATTTACATAAGTTCCAGCAGAGATAATTAATACACCCTGACTGATACAGAACTTAATGATTGCAAGTTGTGCCTCTGAGTTTGGCTCATCTGTGCCTGGCTTTACTAATTCAATTGCCTGCATGGCACCGCGGCCACGAACCTCGCCAATAATTGAGTACTTCTTTGCCATTGCATTTAATGCATCACTCATAATCTTGCCAATTACATTTGCTCGCTGAACTAGGTTTTGGGTTTCAATAGTTTCAATTGCGCCAAGGGCAGCAGCACATGCAATTGGGTTTCCACCGTATGTGCCACCTAAACCACTTAGGTGAATTGAATCCATAATTTCAGCACGGCCTGTCACACCAGCAAGTGGCAGACCTGCTGCGATTCCCTTTGCGGTAGTAATAATGTCTGGCTCAATATTTTCATCCTCACTTGCAAACATCTGACCAGTACGAGCAAAACCAGTTTGGACCTCATCTGCAATAAATACGATGCCGTTATCTTTGGCATAGTTTGCAAGACCTGGCAAGAAGCCTTTTGGTGGAACAATAAATCCACCCTCACCTTGAATTGGCTCGATTACGATCGCAGCTACATTTTTAGCACCGATCTCTTTTTCAATTTTGTGAGTGATCATCTCAAGTGCTTCTTGGGCACACTTTGCTTGATCACCATTCCAGCGGAATGGATATGCCATTGGCATGCGATAAATCTCTGGGGCAAATGGACCAAAGCCATCTTTGTAAGGCATATTTTTTGCGGTCATTGCCATCGTTAAGTTAGTGCGACCGTGGTAGCCATGTTCAAATACAACTACGGCTTGGCGCTTGGTGTAATTACGGGCAATCTTTACTGCGTTCTCTAGTGCTTCAGCACCTGAGTTCATAAGTACAGATTTTTTCTTAAACTTTCCAGGGGTTAAACGATTTAGTGCCTCACAAACTTCTACATAACCCATGTAGGGAACAATCATGAAACAGGTATGAGTAAAGGCATCAATCTGGCGTTTTACATTTTCAATCACCTTACTGTTGCTATGACCAACATTTACAACTGCAATTCCAGCAGCTAGATCAATAATTGAGTTGCCATCAACATCAAGGATGATTGCACCATCTGCGCGCTCAATAAATACTGGCATCGCCATACCAAGGGATGCAGAAACTGCATCTTTGCGACGTTCAATTAACGCCTGAGATTTAGGACCAGGGATTGCAGTAACAATATTGCGCTTTTGTGCGAGCGGTGATTTAGCCTCTGAGTACATGGTTAAATACTATACGCAGGTGGCTGGAATTCGCGATGTAGTTGTATTGGGCTCAACCGGTTCTATTGGTGTGCAGGCACTGGAAATAATCGCAGCCAACCCAAATAAATTTCGCATCGTAGGCATGAGTGCGGGGCGAAAAAATCCTAAACTTTTAATGGAGCAAGCTAAGAAATTTAATGTGCCAATCGTTGGCACCATGGCCCCAGCCCCAGCAGTTGATGGGGTGCAGGTAATTGACGGGGATAACTCATCAGTTGAAATTGCAGCCCTTCCTTGTGACATTGTTTTAAATGGTATTTCCGGATCAATTGGTCTTGGCCCAACACTTTCAGCCCTCGGTGTTGGCAACAAGGTTGCGCTAGCAAATAAGGAATCTTTAGTTGCTGGTGGAGATTTAGTAATGAAGTTTGGCCGCCAAAATCTATTTCCAGTTGATTCAGAGCACAGCGCGATTTACCAAGCGATGTTAGCTGGCAAGGCAAGTGATGTTAAGAAGTTAATTTTAACTGCAAGTGGTGGACCATTTAGAGACCGCAAAGATCTATCTGATGTGACTGTAGTAGACGCACTTAATCATCCAACTTGGTCAATGGGTGAGGTAGTAACAATTAACTCGGCAACATTGGTAAATAAAGGCCTAGAGATTATTGAGGCGCATTACCTATTTGATATCGCCTATGAAAATATCCAGGCGGTAATTCACCCACAATCTGTGGTGCACTCATTAGTTGAATTCAATGATGGATCAACAATTGCGCAAGCATCACCGCCAAATATGAAGGGCCCAATTGCTTACGCACTTTCATATCCAGATCGAGTTAGCAAAGCCACCGCCGCCATCGATTGGTCACAATCACATACTTGGAATTTTTCACCAATTGATAATGAGAAGTATCCAGCAATTGATTTAGCAAGACGATGTGGAGAGTTAGGCGGGGGATTACCAGCGGTGTTTAATGCTGCGAATGAGGTTGCAGTAGCTGCATTCTTAGCTGGAAAAATAAAGTTCACAGCAATCATTGAGATCGTTGAGCAGGTAGTGCAAGCGCATGGAAGTAATACGCCAACTACAATTAGAGATATCAATGATGTCAGTGCTATCGAGCAGAGTTCGCGCAGTAAGGCCGAAAGCATAATTAAGGAGCTAATTTAAATGTTGTCCCTGCTGGGCATCTTGGCATTTGTAGTTGCGCTATTGGTATCGGTGATGATTCACGAGGCGGGACATTACTTAACTGCGAAAAAATTTGGCATGAAGGTCACTGAGTTTTTCTTAGGTTTTGGTCAAAAGATTTGGTCCACTCAACGTGGTGAAACTGAGTTTGGAGTTAAGGCAATACCAGCTGGTGGCTACTGCCGAATTGTTGGCATGTCATCTAGGGAAGAGTTATCGCCAGCAGATGCCCCGCGCGCCTTTATTAAGGCAACAATTACACAACGACTAATCGTTCTAGGTGCTGGTTCCTTTCTGCATTTTGTTATTGGATTTCTATTATTAATTACCTTATTTGGCGCAGTTGGTGTCACCTCAGTTACCAATCAAGTAGAGAAAATCTCTGATTGTGTGCCACAAATTGCAACTGAAGTTTGTAGCGCAACCTCAACTCCGTCCCCTGCTAAAACTGCTGGCTTATTACCTGGCGATAAAATCGTAAAAATAGATGGGCAAAGCTTTGATCTTTGGTCTGATGCAGTTGCAGTTATTCGAGCAAGTGCTGGCCGCGAAATTAATTTAGTAATTGATCGAAGTGGTGATCAAGTACAAGTGCAGGTAACACCGGCGACTCGAATGGTCGATGGTAAGGCGGTTGGTGTTCTAGGTGTCATAAATGAGATTGGCACAATTAGATTTAATCCAATAGCTGCAACTGCTAGAGCCACCTCCTTTACAGGTGAAATTTTGCAAAATTCAGTTACATCTTTAATTGCATTGCCAACGAAGATTCCGGATTTGCTTGCGCAAACATTTGGAACGACTGAGCGAGATCCTGAAGGATTAGTTGGCGTAGTTGGTGTTGCCCGGGTTAGTGGTGAGACAGCTAGTACCGAAAAGTTAAGTTTAAATGAGAAGTTCGCAACCTTTATTTTAATTGTGGCCTCATTAAATATCTTTGTTGGCATGTTTAATTTGCTGCCACTGCTGCCGCTAGATGGTGGACATATGGCAGTTGCAATTGCAGATGGCATTCGCAACTTCATTGCCAAACGCAGAGGGTTAGCAAAACCTGCACCAATTGATGTTGAGCGCCTAACGCCGATCACCATGGTGGTCTTTGTACTGATGGCCTCTTTATCAATTCTTTTACTTGCCGCCGATATCTTTAATCCAATTAGATTAAATCTATAAGTAGGTTAAAGTAAGGCCATGGTTGATCTAGGAATTCCATCTGCGCCACCACCAACACTTGCGCCAAGGCGTAAATCTCGCCAACTTAAGGTTGGTTCAGTTCTAGTTGGCGGAGATGCACCTGTTTCAGTTCAATCAATGTGCACAACACTTACCTCAGATGTAAATGCCACCTTGCAACAGATTGCAGAGTTAACCGCATCTGGTTGCCAAATCGTTCGAGTTGCAGTTCCTTCCCAAGATGATGCTGATGCACTTGCACAAATTGCTAAAAAATCACAGATTCCAGTAATTGCTGATATTCACTTTCAACCAAAGTATATTTTTGCAGCCATCGATGCTGGCTGTGCAGCGGTTCGAGTAAATCCGGGAAATATTAAACAATTTGATGACAAGGTTAAAGAGGTTGCTAAAGCAGCCGGGGATGCTGGAATTCCAATTCGTATTGGTGTTAATGCTGGCTCATTAGATCCAAGATTATTAGCAAAGTATGGCAAGGCAACTCCTGAGGCGTTAGCAGAGTCAGCGCTATGGGAGGCATCCTTATTTGAAGAGCATGGCTTCTCTGATATTAAAATCTCAGTTAAACACCATGATCCAGTAACAATGGTGAAGGCCTATCGCTTATTAGCGGCAAAGTGTGATTACCCATTACATCTTGGCGTGACAGAGGCTGGTCCAATATTTCAAGGCACAATTAAATCTGCAACCGCTTTTGGCATATTACTTGCTGAAGGAATTGGCGACACAATTCGAGTATCACTATCAGCTCCTCCTGTTGAAGAGGTAAAGGTCGGTATCTCTATTCTTGAATCTCTAAATTTACGTCAGCGCAAACTTGAAATTGTTTCTTGCCCATCATGTGGTCGCGCCCAAGTAGATGTTTACTCGTTAGCTGAAAAGGTGCAAGCTGGATTGCAAGGAATGACTGTGCCACTTCGTGTTGCAGTTATGGGTTGTGTTGTTAATGGTCCTGGTGAAGCCCGTGAAGCAGATCTTGGTGTTGCATCTGGAAATGGTAAGGGTCAAATATTTGTAAAGGGTGAAGTAATTAAAACTGTCCCTGAGGCACAAATCGTGGAAACCTTAATTGAAGAGGCGATGCGCCTTGCCGATGAGATGGAAGCCGCTGGTGTCGCTTCAGGTGAACCATCTGTCACTGTTAAGTAGGTAGGCTTACCCGCATGCTGCGGATGTCCACATTACTGCTGCGCACATTGCGCGATGATCCAGCTGATGCTGAGGTTGCATCCCACCGTTTATTAGTTCGTGCCGGTTTTGTTCGCCGCATTGCAGCCGGAATTTATAGTTGGCTACCACTTGGATATCGCACATATCGCAAGATTGAAAACATTGTTCGCGAGGAGATGGATGCCGCGGGATTTCAAGAGGTTCACTTTCCGGCAATGTTGCCAAAGGAGCCTTATGAGGCAACTAGTCGTTGGCAAGAGTACGGCCCAGATTTATTTAGATTAAAGGATCGAAAAGGAAATGATTTTCTTTTAGGTCCAACTCATGAAGAGATGTTTACCTTAATGGTGAAAGGTGAGTTCTCCTCCTATAAAGATCTGCCACTTTCAATTTATCAAATTCAAACTAAGTACCGAGATGAACCACGCCCGCGCAGTGGCATCATCAGAGGCCGTGAGTTTGTTATGAAGGACTCTTACTCATTTGATGTTGATGATGCAGGACTTGAAGCCTCATACAACGCCCATCGCGCTGCTTACATTAAAACTTTTGATCGACTTGGACTTAAATACAACATCGTCTCTGCCATGAGTGGTGCGATGGGTGGATCAAAATCAGAGGAGTTCTTAGCACCATGCCCAACTGGTGAAGATACATATGTGCTTTGTAATGATTGTGGATATGCCGCAAATGTGGAGGCGATGACAACTGTTGTTAAAGCATTTACTGGCAAGGCGGCTGGTGCAATAGAAATACTTGATACGCCAAATACGCCAACAATTGAATCCTTAGTTGAAGTTTTAAACTCAAAGTATGAGGCAAATATAACTGCGGCAAATACCTTAAAGAATGTATTACTGATGGCAGATGAGAAGCCAATCTGCGTACTTGTGCCAGGTGATCGTGAGGTTGATTTAAAGCGCGTAGAAGCAAATCTTTCTGGTGTTACTGAGCTTCGCTTATTTGAAGATGCTGATTTTGCAAAACATCCAAAGTTTGTAAAGGGATATATCGGACCACAAAATGCCAAAGAGTTTGGCTTAAAACTTTATGCAGATCCACGAATTGTTGAAGGCTCAGACTGGGTAACGGGTGCTAATAAAAAAGACACACATGCGCGTTATGTTGTGTGTGGTCGCGACTTTAAAGTTGATCAATATATTGAAGCAGCTGAGGTTAAAGCAGGAGATGCTTGTCCAAAGTGTGCCAAGGCAGTTGTAATTGATCGGGCAATTGAGATTGGTCATATTTTTCAATTAGGTCGCAAGTATGCACAAGCACTTGGACTTAGCGTTTTAGATAAAGAGGGTAAGCCACAGGTTGTAACAATGGGCTCTTACGGAATTGGTGTATCGCGGGCAGTAGCTGCAATTGCTGAGCAAACTTATGATGAGATCGGACTTAATTGGCCAAAAGAGGTAGCACCAGCTGATGTGCACATTGTGGCAACTGGTAAAGATGATCTGCCATTTGATACAGCTGAAAAAATTGCAACCGAGCTAGAGGAGATTGGTCTAACTGTTTTACTTGATGATCGCCGGGAGGCAAGTCCAGGTGTTAAATTCAAAGATGCTGAATTAATTGGTATTCCAAAAATAATTATTGTTGGCAAGGCACTTGCTGATGGCAAGGTTGAAGTACGAGATCGCAAATCTGGTGATAAATCAGAGGTTGCAGTTGGTGATGTCATAAAAGCTTTTCGTAAGTAACAGGTTTTAATGAGTATCGAAATAATCATCTTTCTGGCAATCGCCTCTGGCTTTGCTGGCTTTGTTGATGCGATGGCAGGCGGCGGGGGATTAATTCAACTGCCCGCTTTAATTTTAGGGCTACCAAATAAAGAGCTGCCATTAATTTTAGGAACAAATAAAGTGCCATCAGCCTTTGGCACAACGGCTGCAGCGCGTAATTACTTTAAAAATATAAAGCCAGATATCCCATTAACGCTAACGATGATGTTTCCAGCATTTGTTGGCTCAATTGGTGGTGCCTACTTTGCAGCTTCGGTGCCTAAGGAGTTTTTTAAACCATTTATAGTCTTCTTACTAATTGCAGTTGTTATCTATACCTGGCTAAAACCTGATATTGGTTTAGCTGAAAAATTAAAGTACACAAACCGCAAGCGTCTATTTTTAGTTGCCCTGATCGGATTATTCATTGGTTTCTATGATGGCATCTTTGGCCCAGGAACTGGCACCTTCCTAGTTTTCTTTCTAGTCTCTGGAATTGGTTACGCATTCTTAAAGGCATCTGGAACTGCAAAGTTAGTAAATTTATCCACCAATATTGGAGCGATCTTAAGTTTTCAATTAACTGGTCATATCTGGTGGCAATTAGGGTTATTACTAGCAGGTGCAAATGTTACTGGCGCCATAATTGGTTCAAAGCTAGCGATTAAGGGTGGTTCACCGCTAGTTAGAAAAGTATTTTTAGTGGTAACAACTTTGCTAATTGCGCGCGTTGCTTGGGATACCTTTATCAGTTAGAATTAACCCACAAAGCTTTAAAAAAACTTAATATAGAGAAGAGAAAGAATGAGTAACAAAGAACAGGTTGCAGCCGTGATCACACCGGCGATCCAGGCCCTAGGTTTTTACGTAGAGGACATTTCCATTACTTCAGCTGGCCGGCGCAGCATGCTTACAGTCATAGTCGATGGTGATACTCACTTATCACTTGATCAAGTAACTGTTGCAACAAAGGCAATTAGTGAAATTGTTGAAAATCTGCCAACGCTAGGAAATAACCCATTTACATTAGAGGTAACCTCACCTGGCTTAGATCGACCACTTACCAAGCCAAGGCACTGGCGCAAAAATAAAGATCGCTTAATTAAAATTGTATTAAATGATGGCAAAGAGATCACTGGGCGGATTAAAGATTCAACTGATGATGAAGTAATAGTTGATGAGCAGAAGGTAGCCTTTATTGATATTAAAAGAGCAACACTTGAGATTGAGTTTAAGCAGGTAAATAAGTGAGTGTTGATGTTGAAGCACTTAAAATATTAGCTGCTGAGAAAAAATTACCACTTGAGCGATTAATCAGCGCTATTGAAAATGAGGTAGCAGCTGCATACGCAGCGCTGCCAGAACATAAGCCGCATGGGCGAGCAGTTTTAAATCGCGAAACTGGTGAGCTATTAATTTATGTTCCAGTTTTAGGACCAGATGGTGATCGCATTGATACCGTAACTGATAACCCTGATGGCTTTGCCAAACTTGCCGATAAGACTGCCCGCAAAATAATTAAAGAGAAGTTGCGTGAGGCTAAGGATCTTGAAGTTGTAACTGAGTTCAGTGGCAGCGTTGGCGATGTTATCTCTGGGGTTGTGCAACAAGGCCGAGATGCTGAAATTATTTATGTAAATCTTGGCCGGGTTGAGGGAAAGGTACCGGCGGTTGAACAAATTAAAGGTGAAGTTTATAAACACGGTGATCGAATTAAATGTTTTGTAGTAGATGTTAAACAAGGTGAAAAAGGCCCAGAGGTAACACTTTCTAGATCACACCCAGCATTTGTGAAGATGTTATTCGCACTTGAATGTCCAGAGATTAAAGATCGCATCGTAGATATTGTTGGAATTGCCCGTGAGGCAGGAGCTCGAACAAAGTTATCGGTGCGAACACATCGAGCTGGTGTTAGTGCAAAGGGTGCGTTAATTGGACCACAAGGATCACGGGCTCAAAATGTAATGAATGAGTTAAATGGTGAGAAGATTGACATTATTGATTTCAGTGAAGATCCAGCAACTTATGTTGCCAATGCATTAGCACCGGCGAAGGTAACATCTGTTGAGATAGTAGATCTAGAAATGAAATCAGCAAAGGTTGTTGTTCCGGATTATCAATTATCACTTGCAATTGGTAAGGATGGTCAAAATGCCAGACTTGCAGCAAGGCTGACACAGTGGCGAATTGATATTCATCCAGATAATCCAGTTACGCAGATCAAGGCGCCGGTGGTAGATCTGCCGGAAGTTAACGCTGATATTTCACCTGATCAAGGGGCCTAGGGTAAGGTTGCCAGTGTTCAGCAAGAAGATCCCTCAGCGCAGTTGTATTGCATGTCGGGATGTAGAAAATTGGACAGATTTAATTCGAACAGTTTTAGTCGATGATGTAGTTAAAGTCGACCAAGATCATCGAATGCCTGGCCGGGGAGCATGGCTTCACACAAGGTGTTATGAGATAGCAGTAGAACGAAAAGCTTTTTATCGGGCCTTTAATTTTGAGGGTCAGTTAAAGATGCAAGAGGTAAGTGATTACTTAAAAGGATTAAGTAATTAATTTAACTGTATGGAGTGATACGAGAATGAAACTTTAATGAGTACCTACAAATTATGAGCAGGGCAATTTAGGTTCGCATAAAAGTTTGCGAACCAAGACAGGAGATCAGTGTCAAAGGTTCGCGTTTACGAATTAGCAAAAGAGTTAGGGCTTGAAAGTAAAGAGCTACTAGCTAAATTACAAGAGGTCGGCGAGTTTGTCCGATCCGCATCATCAACAGTTGAAGCGCCAGTATTGCGCAAGTTGATGGATAAGTTTCCAGAGCTAACACCTAGCGAAGAAGCGCCAAAAGCTAAAAAGGCACCTGCTAAAAAAACAGCAGCGAAAAAAGAGGCAGCTAAACCAATATCAGTTGAGGATCTACCTCCTGAATTACAAGCGGCTGCAAAGAAGTTAGTAGCAGAGCAACCAAAATTAAATCCGGTAGCACCAGTTACACCAGTAACACCTGTTGCCCCAGTTTCACCACCAGCAGCATCACAAGCACCAACATCACTTCCACGTCCACCACGTGCTGGTAACAATCCATTTTCATCCGGTACATCCGGTACATCAATGCCACGTCCACCTGCAAGACCAATTCGTCCAGGTGAACAACGCTTAGCACCAGGACAACGTCCACCATCACAAGGCGGTGCACGCCCACCAGGACAACGTGGTGACATGCAAGGTTCTCGTCCAGGTTCTGTACGTCCAGGTTTTGCTGCACGTCCACAAAATTCAGGAAGCGGTGCTCCAGGACAACGTCCAGGCGGTGCACCAGGTGCACGTCCACAAGGTAACTCTCCTTATCGTTCACCATCATCAACTACTCCGGGAAGTGGCGCACCATTTGCAGGTAAAGGCGGCGGTCGTCCAC
>JBIIXT010000020.1:0-13995 GCA_044347205.1 Candidatus Nanopelagicus sp.
AACCTCTACTAAACGAACTGAGTTAGACGAGTTAGTTGATCCAACAATAATTACTAAATCTGCCTTAGGCGCAATTTGTTTAATTGCTACTTGACGATTTTGAGTTGCATAGCAAATGTCATCACTTGGTGGATCCATTAAATTTGGAAAGCGCTTGCGAAGTGCTGCAACTGTTAACAATGTTTCATCAACGCTTAAGGTGGTTTGCGAAAGCCAAGCTACTCGGTTCTCATCGCGCACCTTAATATTTGGAATACTGTCGATGCCATCAACTAAAATAACATTATCTGGAGCTTCACCGGCTGTGCCCTCAACCTCTTCATGTCCTTCATGGCCGATTAACAAAATATCTAGATCCTCTTGCGCAAATCTTTTTACTTCATTGTGGACTTTGGTCACAAGCGGACAGGTTGCATCAATTGTTTTTAAAGAGCGCTCGGCGGCAATTCGATGAACCTCTGGAGAAACACCATGTGCTGAAAAGACGACTGTCTTGCCCTCCGGCACTTGATCAGTTTCATCAACAAATATTGCGCCTCTTTTTTCTAAGGTTGCCACTACATGTTTATTGTGAACAATCTGCTTTCGCACATAGACCGGTGCGCCATAAAGATCCAAAGCTTTTTCAACTGCAATTACAGCGCGGTCCACACCTGCGCAGTAACCACGAGGTGCGGCAAGTAATACTTTTTTACCGGTATCGATGCTCATGGGTAGATCCTAATAGATCAACAAACCAGTAGATTTGGCTTATGGCCGCTCCAGAATTTAGCTACGAGGATCTGCTGCCGATTGGCCCGGATACGACTGAGTACCGCAAAATCAGTAGTGATGGCGTATCAACCTTTACCGCCGAGGGCAAAGAGTTTCTCAAGGTAGCCCCGGAGGCGATCACAAATTTAACTGAGGTCGCCATTCACGATATTTCCCATTATCTGCGGGCTGCTCACCTTCAACAACTTCAAAACATTTTAAAGGATCCAGAGAGTTCACCAAATGATCGATTTGTTGCATTGGATCTTTTAAAAAATGCCAATATTTCAGCAGGTGGTGTTTTACCGATGTGCCAAGACACTGGAACTGCCATTGTGATGGGCAAAAAAGGTCAACGAGTTTTAACTAGTGAAAAAGATGAAGCATCTATTTCACGAGGTGTTTACAACTCATTCACAAAATTAAATTTACGCTACTCCCAATTAGCACCTGTTACTACATGGGAAGAGAAAAATACTGGTAATAATCTGCCTGCCCAGATTGAGATTTACTCTGATTACGAACACGATGATGAATACAACTTTCTATTTATTGCTAAAGGTGGCGGAAGTGCTAATAAATCATTTCTTTATCAGGAGACAAAAGCGGTCTTAAATCCAAATGCATTCATGAGTTGGTTAGATGAGAAATTACGTTCCCTAGGAACATCAGCTTGTCCGCCATATCATTTAGTAATTGTTATTGGTGGAACAAGTGCTGAGCACACAGTAAAGACGGCAAAGCTTGCCAGCACAAAGTATTTAGACTCACTGCCAACTACAGGAGACGCCAAAAGTGGTCATGGCTTCCGTGACCTGGCATTAGAAGAAGAGGTTTTAAAGTTAACTCGAAATATCGGCATTGGCGCTCAATTTGGTGGCAAATACTTTTGTCATGATGTTCGGGTCATTCGATTGCCCCGACATGGTGCATCCCTTCCAATTGCAATCGCCGTCTCCTGTTCGGCAGATCGTCAGGCAAAAGCAAAGATCACTAAAGATGGCGTATTTATTGAAAAATTAGAGGTTGAACCTGCGCACTTTTTGCCGGCTGAATTAGATCAGGATCTATCTGCGGATGAAGTAAAAATTGATTTAGCCAAGCCTATGAAGGAGATTTTGGCGCAGCTCTCTAAATATCCAGCTAAAACTAGAGTTTCACTAACTGGCACCTTAGTTGTTGCTCGCGATTTAGCACATGCAAAAATTAAAGAGTTAATTGATAGTGGTAAACCAATGCCACAGTATCTAAAAGATCATGCTGTCTATTACGCAGGCCCAGCTAAGACACCAACTGGATTAGCATCTGGCTCATTTGGACCAACAACTGCTGGTCGGATGGATTCATATGTTGAGCAATTTCAATCACTTGGTGGCTCCCTGATTATGTTGGCAAAAGGAAACCGCTCTTCTGCCGTTTCTGCTGCCTGTAAGAAGTTTGGTGGTTTCTACTTGGGTTCAATCGGTGGCCCAGCGGCAAGATTGGCCCAAGATTGTATTAAGAAAGTTGAAGTACTTGATTATGAAGAGTTAGGGATGGAAGCAGTTTGGAAGATTGAGGTAGAAAACTTTCCAGCATTTATTATTATTGATGATAAGGGAAATGATTTTTACGCCGAAACCAGCAAACCATTAATGATTGGCAAAAAGCCAAACTAAATTTTGTTAATTAATACCAGCGCGAGCGCTTAAACTTCTTTAATGCCTTACAAGGTGTTTTATATCTAACTTCAATATATTTTAAACCCCAAGTAATTTGCGTTACTGGATTTGTTCGCCAGTCTGTACCGATGGACTCCATTTTTGTTGCAGGTAGAGCTTGTGGAATTCCGTGGGCACCTGATGATTTATTTCGGGCTTGGTAGCGCCAATTGCTCTCTTTGGTCCAAAGTTGGTTTAAGCAAGAGAACTCAGTACTTGACCACTTGTATTTGTTTGTGGTGATCTCTTTGGCAATCGCCCTTGCACCATCTGGCTTCTTAGCCATCTCAATCTGGCGTGAGGCCAGGGAAACTAAAGCCATCTCATTGGCATCAACGGCCTTAACCGCATCTAACTCGATCAAGGTTGGTGAGTTGGGGTTTGGATCAAGTAGCTCATCCGGTGGGGTAACTGGATCAGGAGTACTGCTTTGAATAAAAGCTGGGATCGTAACTGAGGCTTGCATCGTGCCAGAGGCGTAGCTTGGCTCGATAGCAAAGAGGAAAAAGGCCATGGCGGCAGACAGGATCGAGCGCCGGCGGGCTCTACTTAGATGCAGAAGTTGATCTAAACCCTTCATGCCCCTGCCTTTCTTCTCCTGCCAAAGCACCTGTTGGTGGCTTTTTTGCCCCCACATTCAGGTGTTCTGACTGGTTCAGAGTGGCAGTGGAGGGGGTAGCGGGCAACTTTAAAACTGCTCGTGGCGCGATTTTTATTAAATTCACAGTTTCAACTGTCCACAAAAGCGCAGGTCACACCCTTTGATGTCCGATTTATCCGTTATGTCGTTGAGAGGGTAAACACCTAACTGCTGAAGTTAATTGGCTCCTCAAGCAGCTCCGTCACCAGAGCGGCGATCTGGGATCTCTCACTTCTGGTCAAAGTTATGTGGGCAAAGAGTGGATGCCCCTTCAAGGATTCAACAACGGCTACAACTCCATCATGGCGGCCTACCCGCAAGTTATCCCGTTGTGCCACATCATGGGTGAGGACGACCCTTGAGCCTTGGCCAATTCGAGAGAGCACAGTTAGCAGGACTCCTCTTTCAAGTGATTGGGCCTCATCAACAATTACAAAGGAGTCATGAAGGGAGCGACCGCGGATATGAGTTAGCGGCAAAACCTCAATTAAGCCCCGCTCGATAATCTCATCAATTACCTGTTGGCTAACTAAAGAGCCCAAGGTGTCAAAGACTGCCTGTGCCCACGGCGACATTTTCTCACCCTCTGTTCCAGGCAAGTAACCAAGCTCTTGGCCACCAACTGCATAAAGCGGGCGAAAAATTACGACCTTCTTGTGGGCACGCTTTTCTAAAACTGCTTCAAGACCAGCAGCGAGTGCGAGCGCACTTTTACCAGTTCCAGCTCGCCCGCCAAGGGAGACGATGCCAATTTCAGGATCGAGCAAAATATCTAGTGCAACTCTTTGCTCAGCACTTCGTCCATGCAAACCAAAGGCGCTTCGATCTCCGCGAACTAATTGCAATTTCTTATCAGGTGTAACGCGAGCCAGGGCGCTTCCTTTTTCAGAGTGTAAAACAACTCCGGTGTGACAGGGATGAGTTTTTGCTAACTCGTGAACTACTCGATCTGACTCATAAAGTGAATCAATTAAATTTCCGCCAACACTCTCTTCAGTCATGCCAGTCCAGCCGCTGCTAATTGCAAGCTCTGCTCGATACTCATCGGCTTCAACTCCAACGGATGAGGCTTTAACTCGAAGTGGTAGATCCTTTGTTACTAAGACAACTCTGCGACCATCACCCATTAAATTTTTTGCAATAGCTAATATCCGTGAATCATTTGAACCATCGCGTAAAAACCCAGCGGGTAATGTGGACAGATCTGAGTGATTTAGTTCAACTGCTAATGTGCCACCTTCTTCATTTATCGAAAGTGGATGGTCTAATCTGCCATTTTTAACACGTAAATCATCTAATGTGCGCAGCGCCGCCCGAGCGAAGTAGCCAAGCTCTGGATGATCGCGCTTGCTTTCTAACTCACCAATAACGGTAATTGGAATTATTACTTCATGTTCGGCAAACCTTGAGAGTGCAACTGGATCTGCAAGTAAAACGCTGGTATCTAAGACATATGTGATTCGGCCTGGTAGCGCTTTTATTCCTGCTGAATTTTGAATTGACTTTAAGGCAAAAGATTCACTAGCCAATGTCTTTGATCCCAACTATGTTTAATTGTGGTCGGTGGTTTGGAAGTGAGACAACGGTAAATTACTGCGCTTAAAAAGTTAGGCAGACACGCAAACCATAAAGGTTAAGTTTAGGTAACTTACTTAAAGACCTAATCGGCGATGGCGCTGTGAATAGGACCGTAGTGCCCGCAAAAAATCCACCTTGCGAAAATCTGGCCAGTACGCCTCACAGAAATAAAACTCAGATTTAGCGCTTTGCCAAAGCAAGAAGCCGCCTAGGCGCTGCTCACCCGATGTCCTGATCACTAGATCTGGATCTGGCAGCCCTGCTGTATACAAAAACTTCTCAATCTCATCCTCAGAGATTAATGAGGTTAGCTGCTCAATACTTTTCCCATTTTTGGCCGCATCATTAATTAAAGATTTAACAGCGTCTGCAATCTCCTGGCGCCCGCCGTAACCAATCGCTAAATTAACTAATACTCCCGGAATTCCCTTGCTTTGCTGGGCTACCTTATTTAATCGCTCTTGCAGAGCAGGTGGTAGTAACTCCATTGAGCCAACTGGACGAAGCTCCCATCGACCAATCGCTCCCAATTCCTCAATTGCATCTCCGATTATTTCAAGGAGTGGATCTAATTCTGCCGCTGCTCTTGCTAAATTATCATTTGATAACAGCCATAATGTAACTACTGCGACTTGGGCATCTTCACACCAATCCAATAAATCCACAATCTTTTTAGCACCAGCTTTATGTCCACGATTAGTTGATGTGTCCCCGCTGCCATCAGGATTTGCTTTAGCCCATCTTCGATTTCCATCCAGAATTACGCCAACATGATGTGGTGTCTGCGTGAAATCTAATTGTGAAATTAACCGCTTCTCATAGAGTGGATAAAGCAGAGACTTCACAAATGCTTTAGGTGAGAGATTAATTTTCTCGCCTGACCTTACCTTCGACCCAAATTGATGCGATCGGTAATGTGCCAGCGAGCATATATAACGCAGTACTCCATAAACTCTTTCGCTTTAAAAAGCAAAGTTGTAATGTGGCAAGTAAGTAAAACGGATAAGTAAATCCATGAACAATTGGGATCCAAATAAAGCTCTCATAAAAATTGCTATCTGAGACCAAGTACTTAGCTGGCATGTATGCAAACCAAAGCAATAGCGACATCACACCTGCCCAAATTGCCATGTACCTAAAACGGGTAATTGCGCCCTTCATTTAACTCTCCCTTTACTCACCTTTTTTACCTTAGTAACTTTTTTAACTTTTCCGCTTCTGCCCTTAGTTGCCGCAGCCGCCTTCTGCTCCGCGGCTAATGCTATGTAATTTCGTTGTCGCATTTGTGGAAATAATGGCAAAATCAAAAGCAGCACCGCCATGAACCACCACACAACTACATATGAAATATGTTGCCAATAAAAGCCAGGCACTCTTTGGGAGATCTGCGGTGAATCAATAAATTCGGCTGTACTAGCTGAGCCATTAACAATTTTTTCAGAGGATAAAACGATGTATCCATCATATAAAAATGGAAACTCTTTTCCGACAATTAACGCCGGGTCCACTCTTGATAACTCATTTTCTTTCACAAAGGCACGATCCACATTTTGTCTTGGGTAAAGCCGGCCAACTAGTTCCACTTTTCCAGAAATTTCTGGTGGTGGATTTTGGGCGACTCCTCGAACAATTAAAACGGCAAAGGAGTTTTCAAGCCTTAATACTCTGACATCTAAATCTCTTATCAAATCCTGATTAACTTTTTGATCTCGCGCAATATAGCCCTTTTCATAAACACCGCTAACGCTAACAATCCGATTGACCGCACGAATTGGCATGTTCATTCCAGGTGAAGCAATTTGAGTCAATTCAATTACTGGCTTATCCGCTGTTGGGGCGGTGATTTTATTTAATTCTTGCGCTCTATGTAACTGCCAAAAACCTAACTGCACCAGAATAAAAATTAGCAAGGACCAGGTAATTGCAATTAGAGCTATCCGTAAAACTCGCTTCATACTTTATTTCTTAATTATTTATCTTTGCGATCAGATAATCTCTTGTATCTACGGTAAAAATTAATTAGCAGGGCTGTGATGGCTAGGGTCAAAATAATCATCGTAATTGAGCCAGCTATACCAACATCAAAATTTCCAGCCTCATCCATGCGGCAACCTTACCTTTCTTTACGATCTAGAATAAGGCCATGGTTCACCCTAAAGTGCTAACTGACCCGATCCTGCGTGAGAGATACGGCATAAAACCAAAGGGTAAAAGCAATTTGTGGTTAGGAATTTTCTTTTCTGTAATGGCCATACTTTGGTTTATCTGGAGTGGCACAAACATTGCAAACCCAGCAATTAGAAGTGAATTGATCTCCTTTAAAGTTGTGGATGAGCAAAAGATTTCAATTACCTATTCAATTAAAGTAAAGGATCTATCATCTGCGCACAGTTGCAAATTAGTGGCTCGTGATATTGATAAAAATGTAGTTGGTGAATTTACCGATCAAATGCCTGGTAAGAGTTTGGGGATTGGCTCAAACCTTCGAACCATTGAAATTTCAACCCGAATTCCTGCGGTAAATGCGGGAATTTCATCTTGCCAGTAATCTTCTCCTTCTTATGAACCAACCGACTCAAACCTGGTTAACCCAAGAAGCTGCTGATCGATTAGCTGCTGAGTTAACAGAACTTGAAGGACCACTTCGCGCTGAGATTATTAAAAAGATTGAAACTGCTCGCGCTGAAGGTGATTTGAAAGAGAATGGTGGCTATCACGCTGCACGTGAGGAGCAAGGAAAAATTGAAGGACGGATTCGTCAATTAAAGCATATGCTCGAGCACGCTCACATTGGAACTCCACCAGCTAGTGAATCTGGCGTAGTTGGGCTTGGCATGTTAGTAACAGTTGATATCGCAGGAGATGAACTTAAATTTTTACTTGGCTCAAGAGAGATTGCAGTTGGTGATGTTGATGTTTACTCTGAAAAATCTCCACTAGGAGCAGCAGTTCTTGGCGCTAAAGTTGGCGAAACTGTCGCCTACAGCGCGCCAAATGGAAAAAGTATTCAGGTTGCAATCCTGGAGGCACAGCCTTACTAATTAAGTAATACAGCCCTAATTTACTTTGAGGTGTTGTTGTATTTTCTAATACTTAGTGGAATAAATACAACCATTAATAAAACCATATAAATCAAAGACATCTCTAATGGATGCTCACTTGGAAATGATCCTGCGGTAGCACCAAACTCATTTTTTAAACCAAATAATTGACGACAGCCTGCAACCATAGTTGAAACTGGATTCCATTCTGCGAAGTATTGAAGATATTTTGGCATTCCAGTTGTTGGTGCAAAAGCATTTGAAAGGAAGGTCAGTGGGAAGACCGCAATAAATGTAACATTTTGAGCAACTCTCTCCTCTTTTACTGATAATCCAATTAATACACCAATCCAAGACATGGCATAGCCAAAAACAAATAAAAATAGGAAGCCGAGTGTGATCATGAAAATTCCAGAGCTTGGTCGCCAGCCAACTAAATATCCAGCTATTCCCATTACCAATAGAACAAGAACATTTAATGCAGCATCTCCTAGGGTGCGACCAAACACAACGGCTGAGCGAGCAATTGGTAGTGATCTAAATCGATCAATTAAACCTTTTTGCATATCTGATGAAAGTCCAACTGCTGTGCCGGCCAAGGTAAATGCGACTGTTTGCACAAAGATTCCAGGCATTAATAATTGAACATAGCCACCAGGTTGATCGGTTGCAATTGATCCACCAAAAACATATCTAAACAACAAAACAAACATTACTGGCTGAATAGTTGAGAAAATAAGTACTTCAGGAACTCGAGTTAATTGCAGGATTTGGCGCTTAGTAATAATTAATGCATCTGAAACACCATTTGAAAACTTACTCACTCTGCTTTCCTCGCTTTCGCTTTGAACGTGAATCAACTGGCTCATTCTCTTTTTCATCTTCAGCTACATGCCCAGTTAGAGATAAAAAGACATCATCTAATGAGGGACGCTTAAGGCCAATATCTAATGGGTGAATACCTAGCTCATCTAATAATCTCGCTGCCTCAATTAAAGCTTTACTGCCAGTGGTAACTGGTGCACTAATTCGCCGCATTCCTTCATCCACTGCAACGGCGCTTGCACTGACCTTTGCAACAACCTCTCGGGCTGCAGCCATGTCTGCATTTTCTACAACAATCTCTAACTTCTCACCGCCCACCTCACGCTTTAGGGAATCTGACGTGCCGCGAGCAATTACTTTGCCATGATCAATTACTGCTATTTCATCGGCTAGGTGATCTGCTTCTTCTAGATATTGAGTAGTTAATAAAAGCGTTACCCCGCCCTTAACTAACTCATCAATCACGCCCCACATATCTTGACGACCACGAGGATCTAAACCTGTAGTTGGCTCATCTAAAAACAAAACTTTTGGCTTAACAATTAAAGATGCAGCTAGATCCAACCGGCGGCGCATTCCACCTGAGTATGTTCGAATCGGACTTTTTGCGCGATCAGTAAGTGAGAATTGCTCAAGCAGCTCAGTTGCACGCACTGCTGCTTGTTTACTTGATAGATGATACAAACGTCCAAACATAATTAAGTTATCCCAGCCAGTTAATGTCTCATCTACTGCTGCGTACTGCCCAGATAAACCAATTACTTTTCTTACCTCATCAGGCTCTTTTGATACATCTATCCCAGCAACTTGGGCGTAACCTGAATCTGGTTTTAATAATGTAGCTAATATGCGAACTGTTGTGGTTTTACCAGCACCATTTGGCCCAAGTACGCCAAGCACAGTTCCTTCATCTACATCTAAGGAAAGACCACTTAGAGCGCGTACTCGACCATTGTCATAAGTTTTTATTAAGTTTTCCGCAATGACCGCTTTCATATTCACATCCTAATATAAAGCGGAGTAAACTAACACCACTAGTCTTGAAGATCTTCATAAAGTTAATAGTGGCTAAATCGCCTCTGATATTAAATATTTTTAAAGGAGCAGTGGGAGAGTAATTTGAAGCTAAAGAATCCATTTAAAGAGCTACCCAAAGAGGTAGCAATTCTCTCAACCGTCTCCTTCTTAGTAGCAATTGGCTTTGGTTTAATCATTCCAGCCATCCCAATATTTGCAGCATCCTTTGGTGTAAACAAAACCGCTATTGGTTTAATTGTTTCAGCCTTTGCAATTATGCGCTTTTCATCTGGCCTATTTTCTGGACGGTTAGTAGACCGATTTGGTGAGCGAGCCGTTTTAGGTTTTGGATTATTTATGGTCTCATTCTTCACATTGTTAACCGCACTTTCTCAGAATTACAACCAACTACTTCTTTTTAGAACCTTAGGTGGCTTGGGTTCCTCAATGTTCTCAGTATCAGCTGGTTCATTATTAATGCGATCAGTTTCAGATGATGTCAGGGCCCGCGCACAATCACTTTATAACGGTGGCTTTTTAATTGGCGGTGTTGCTGGTCCTGCATTTGGCGGATTGCTATCAGGACTTTCACTTAGAGCACCGTTTTTTGTTTACTCAGTAACACTTGCATTAGCAGGAATGACCGCACTTTTTGCACTAAGTGAGAAGCGCTTAGGCAATAAAGGCAATTCTGCTGGCAAAAATATTGAGACAACAACCTTAAAAGAGGCGTTTAAATTACGTCCCTATCAAATTGCATTGGTTTTAGCCTTTGTAAATAACTGGGTCTTATTTGGAATGCGTTCTTCAATCTTGCCGTTATTTGTTACTGAAAAACTAAACTCAACGGCAACTATTGCTGGCCTTGGCTTAACTATTGGCGCGCTAATGCAAGGAATCTTCCTACTTCGAGCTGGCAGATTCTCGGATGAAAGTGGGCGAAAAGCTGCCTTGCTAATTGGTGGCACAGTTGTAATGGCGGCAATCTTGGTTCTATGTATTACCGATAATGTGGCTCTCTACTTTATTTCAATGGCGCTCTTTGGTTTGGGTGGTGCATATGTTGGAACTGCGCCAGGAAGTGTTGTCGGAGACATTATTAGAGGAAGAGGCGGGCAGGTAATTGCAGCATGGCAAATGGCTGGTGATGCCGGAATGATTGTTGGGCCGATCTTGGTTGGCCTACTAACTGATCTTTACTCATTCCAAGCCGCATTTATCTTGTCTGCAGTTGTTTACTCTTCTGCAATATTTTTAGCTTTGATTCTTCCTGAAACTCGGCAATCAAAGTTGGGCCATGAATTAATTCCAGATGAAAACAAACAGGAGTTGTGATCGCTCACAACTCCTGTTGAATTTTTACTATTTAGCGGTCGTTACGCAAAATTGATAGTAAGCGCAATACCTCTAGGTATAACCAAACGATCGTAACCATCAGGCCAAATGCTGCGCGCCATGACTCTTTCTCTGGCACTCCAGCAGCCACACCTTTTTCGATTTGATCAAAATCTAATACTAGGAAGAAGCTAGCGATAGCAACGCCGGCAACTGCAAGTAATAGACCTAGGCCAGATACTCCGTAGAAGCCATAGCCTTGACCGACACCAAAGAAAGATGCGATTAATGAAACAAAACCAAGGATGAAGTATCCGATGGCAGCGCCCATAACAGCGCGTGTAAATTTTGGTGTGGCACGTAAGCGGCCACTGCGATACATAAACAGAACACCAGCAAATGCGGCGATTGTGCCAATTACTGCTTGGCTAACAATTCCTGGGTATGCACCTTCGTAATAGTGAGAGATTGTGCCAAGTGCTAATCCTTCTAGACCAGCGTATGCAACAACTAATCCTGGCTTAATTGATTTTGAAAATGAGATCACCATTGCAAGTACAAAGCCGCCAATAAAACCAAGCATTGCAGCGCCCATACCAAGATTGGCACTCCATGCAAATGCACCAACAACTACGAGCAAGCCAAACAAAAGTCCAGTCTTTGCAACTACGTCTTCAATAGTCATTCGACCTGTGCGCATTGATGATGCAGCAGGTGCGTTAAATTTTTGCTCTAACTCTTGATAGGAGTTTTGGGACAACGCATTATTTGGTTGATTAAAAGCTTTACCAAGTACTGGGTTGGAACTTTGCATTTTTCTCCTTGTTTGTTCTGGTGAAGGTGTAACAAATATTAGCCACCATTAATTCCAGATGGCTAGTTGAGAAGGCGTTATTTGCTTAATCTTTGCTTAAACCTGATCTGAAGATGAGCGTGCCCCCGGTGGGGGTCGAACCCACACTTGTGCGATTTTAAGTCGCATGCCTCTGCCATTGGGCTACAGGGGCGAATCTTCAGGGGGTAAATCTACCCGTCTTTTATTGGCCTACTCACCAGCCAATTGCCACGCAATACCGTCGAGAATATCTGTCTCCGATGCCACAAACTCTGTAGCACCAGTTGCCGCCATAACGCGAGATAAAACCAATGCTCCTGCGGTAATCACATCTACTCGACCTGGATGCATGTAACCCAAATTAGCGATCTCATCTCTACTTAAACTTTGAAATTTTGCAGCAACCTGGTGAACCTTTTCTGCTGAAATTCTAGAAAGATGAATTGCATATCTATCATAAGCGCTAAGTTCTAGAGCCGCAGCTGCAACTGTGGTTGCTGTTCCAGCTACTGCAACTAATGTCTTAGCTGTTGTAATTGCAACATCTCTAGCAGCCTCAGCGACTGCTCGATCAATATCGGCGATGGCCGCTTGCACTTGCACAGCACTTGGTGGTTGTTGATTTAAATGGCGCTCACTCATTCGAACACAGCCAATGTTCACACTCTTTGCGGCTTCAACCTCGGTGGATCCAATTACAAATTCAGTAGAGCCGCCACCAATATCTACTACCAGAAATGGTGCCTCACTCTGCATTAAACTTTTAGTAGCACCTGAAAAAGAGAGCGCCGCTTCTTGTGAGCCGCTGATTACCTCAACTTCAACTCCTAAAATATTGCGAACACCATCTATAAATAGATCTCTATTTGTGGCATCTCTTGCAGCACTTGTTGCACAAAATCTTATTTGCTGCGCGCCCTTGCTACTGATTTGATTAGCAAATTTTTCAACTACAGCCAAGGTTCGTGCAATTGCATCAGGATGAAAAGCTTTGTTCTGGTCCACACCTTGCCCTAAGCGCACAACCTCCATTGTGCGAAGAACTTCATGAAAGTTACCGTTGGTAATATCAGCAATTAACAATCGAATTGAGTTTGTTCCGCAATCTATCGCCGCTACTCTGCTCATGATTTATCCAGTAAATTGCTAATGTCACTGCACGGTTTACTTAACCACCATTGTGGTAGCTGTGCTAATGCTTCATCCCCTAAAGGATTAACACCTGGTCCAGCCGCTAATGAATGTGCAATCAAAGAGTGCAAACACTTAACGCGATCTGGCATGCCACCTGCCGTAGTTCCCTTTATCTCGGGCACATCCATCTTTAACTCTTTAGCAACAGCATCTCGAGCTGCTTCATAATCTAAATGTGCGGCTTGATAGGCACCTGATAGCTCTGGATCTAATTGCAATCTCTCATTCATTTGACCCATTAAGCCAGAACTTTCCAAGGTTGAAATAGTACCGGTTAATTTTGGACAAGTTGCATAGTAAAAAGTTGGAAATGGTGTGCCATCTGCTAATCGGGGTGGTGTTGCAACTACATCAACTTCACCGCACGGACAGCGATGTGCAATTGCATGCACATCTCGGGGCGTTCGTTGCAATTGTGCTGCGACCACATCTAACTCGGCCGGCGTTGGCTTTTGCATTTACGGATTTACATTTGTGCTGGTTATTGAAGAAATTAATCTTGAGTACCAAGGAATTCCCACTGGAAATTGCTCAGAAACTTTGGTGGCATCTTGGGTTGCTTCACCAGTATTTTCATCTAAAACTATGTACTGGCGCTCACCAGGAAATATAAAATGTAATCGAGCACGTGCTTGACTGGCTACAAACTCAGGATCATTCCATTGTGCTAACTCTTTTTTTGCCGCATCAACCATTGCTTGGTTATCTTTTATCTGAACTTCAAGGGCATTAATTGCAGCCTTTTGAGTGAAGTAATGCTGAAGTGGTGGTGCCAGAGTTACTGCCAACAGAAATAAAATTGCCCCAAGAATTAATGCGCGATTAGATAATCCTTGTCGCTTTAACTCACTTTTAAGTTTTTTTCTACCGCCAGATATAAGTGGGGCTGCAAAAAATTTACGAGCCAAAATTACCCCTTAAATCTTGGGAAAGCATTTCGGCCAGCATACAAAGCTACATCTGCTAACTCTTCTTCAATTCGAAGTAATTGGTTGTACTTTGCAACTCGCTCTGATCGAGCAGGTGCGCCGGTTTTAATTTGACCACACTCAAGTGCCACCGCTAAATCGGCAATTG
>JBIIXT010000021.1:0-13986 GCA_044347205.1 Candidatus Nanopelagicus sp.
TACTGGCTTAGCTGGAGTAACCAATACAGGATCGCCAAAAAGGCGGATCGGTTTGATAGACATGCTCTTATGATACGGCAAGAGCTAACTAAAGTTCATATGGATCAAATCGAACATCAAATATATCTCTGCCCTTAACCCCTTGAACCTTCACAATATCATCGAGTAGCTCAACCAAAATAGAACTCTCTGAATAATCAAATCGAATAACTATATAACTTATTTGGGCGGTAATTTCGATTGGACCAGAAACCAGAAAACGGCCCTGCGACCTTAAGTTATCTGCAAAAATAGATATCTCCTTATTGGATCCCTTCACAACGACGCATCGGTAATACGGCGGAAGTTTTGATTCCAAACGTTGATTTAAATCGTTCTCATTAAAGTTTTTACGACGCAATAACTGCTGGGTTACTGGATGGTTGTTCTGTAAAGAGATAAAAACATCGCCATCATTTTTTACTCTGGCAATTAGATCAAACCAAAGATGTTTTGCCTCCTCCTCCGCCCTTAAAGAAGGCTGATTAAAGATTCGCTCGCAATCGAGCAGTATCACCGCCGCATAATTTATGTATGGTTCACAACCTCTGGTAGAAACAATTATTGAAAATTCATCACTTGGCTCATATAGATGCTCTTTTTTTGAGATAGCAACCCGCGCGCCAGGAACTGCTTTACCAATCTCTTCCGCGGTTCTATCTATACCTCGATCAATTACAAATGGTCGATTGTTGGAGCAAAAAGTGCAAATCCAATTCTTGTGGATTTGTTTACACAAGTAGCAAATTGGATCTGCATTTGCCTTCTCGATCTTTAGTTTTCCACCACACTCACATACAGCCATATTCTTACATTTACTGCATAAAAAGATATTTGCGTATCCCTTTCCTGCCACACTTACTAGCACATTTCCTTGCTTAATATTCTTGCGGATTATGGAAATATAAGATTGAGCTCCATCTAGAACATGATAGGAGCAATTGTTTGGCTCCTTCACTGCATAACTCTTTAACCATTTAATATCGATTAATCTGGATATTTCTAAAGAATGATAAGCACTAATAAAAATCAATGAAATATCTGGGGATCTAAGCAAAGTTACATCCCTAGAGTTCCATCCGGGAGATCTCTGTTCATAATGAGACGCATCTCCATCATTTACCACGATCACCGAAGCATTCTCTGGTAGACGTGTGAAAGCTCCACTTCGATTTGCCAGCACAATTTGAATGCTGGCGTCATTAGCTTCTAAAAATGAATTAAACCTCGGAGCTCTGCCATCGCGAGAATCCAAAGAAATGAAAGAATCGCTAAAGTTTTTTTCCATAAGTATTTTAATGTGATCAAAATCTTGAAAAGTTCCAACAAGAATAAGCACTGGTCCTTTTCTGGCTCGTAATGCTATAACCTCTATGAGCAACGCAAAGGCAGGCAAGCCTTGTGGCTGTGAGATTGCACAACGAACTGTTGCATGTTGTGAAATTTCAGAAAAATCGGATTTACTCAATGTTTGCTGAAGAAGATGGCTTTCGTTTTTAATCTGCGAATTAATCTGATCTTTTCGTAGATATTTTGCCTTGCCTGGTATGGGTGGCAAATGCGCCTCTATTAAATTCCAGAGATCTCCGCCAAAGCGTGCTCGTACTGCTTGAAAATGATTGAGTGTCAACGCATCAATCATTCCGGGAACTCCTATAACCTCCAGAATATTCTTTAACTTATTTGTAGGGCTAGTGGATTCAATAGACAGAATTAATCCTTTGGTTTTCATACGCCCATATTCAACAAATACAATCGATCCAACAACAGCTGTCTGCACTAACTCAAGTGGAATTAAGTAGCTATATATCTGGTCTACGAATGAGACCGGAGTTTGTACTAGAACTTCGGCGGTATAACCACTTTGGTTTACATCCTTTAGGACTACCGGTTTTGACTCAGACTTCTGTCGCCTTAACTTAAGTGGCTCAACCACTGTCTAATTAACTAAACCTTTTAGATCATTTACGCGATCGGTTTTCTCCCACGTAAAATCTGCAAGTTCGCGGCCGAAGTGACCATAGGCAGCTGTTTGTGAGTAAATCGGACGTAACAATTGTAAATCCCGAATAATCGCAGCTGGTCTAAGATCAAATATTTGATTAACCGCCGAACTTATCTTGTCTAAATCAAACTTATTTGTTCCAAATGTTTCAATAAAAAGTCCGACCGGTTGGGCCTTTCCAATTGCATAAGCTACTTGAACTTCACATCTATCAGCTAAGCCAGCTGCAACAATATTTTTAGCAACCCAACGCATGGCGTATGCGGCAGATCTATCAACCTTGGATGGATCTTTGCCGCTGAACGCACCGCCACCGTGGCGGGACATCCCACCGTAAGTATCAACAATTATCTTGCGGCCTGTTAAACCAGCGTCGCCCATTGGACCACCAATTACAAATCGGCCAGTTGGATTAATCAGAATCCTCAGGTTTGAAGTATCTAAATCAAGATTTTTTATGATTGGTTCGATCACATATTTCTTTATCTCCGGAGCCAGCTTCTTCTCTAGATCTACATCTGGTGCATGTTGAGATGAGATAACTATCGTATTTAGAGCAACGGCTTTATCACCTTTATATTCAATTGTTACCTGTGTTTTTCCATCCGGGCGAAGGTAGTCGAGTTGTCCACTCTTTCGGACATCAGTTAATTGTTTGGCCAACTTATGAGCTAGCGAGATTGGTAATGGCATTAATTCCGGAGTGTCATTGCACGCGTAACCAAACATTAATCCCTGGTCACCAGCACCTTGTAAATCTAGTGGATCAACTGATGAATCAACTCTGTTTTCAAAAGCATCATCTACACCCTGTGCAATGTCTTGAGATTGTTGGCCAATGGATATAGAAACTCCACAACTATTTCCATCAAAACCCTTTTCGGAAGAGTCATAACCAATCCCAAGCACAGTATCTCGAACAATATTCATTACTTCGGCATATCCATCTGTTGTAACTTCACCGGCAACATGAACTTGTCCAGTAGTAATTAAGGTTTCAACCGCTACTCGACTTTTTGAATCTTGCGTCAATAAAGAGTCTAAAATCGCGTCCGAAATTTGATCTGCAATTTTATCTGGATGTCCTTCAGTGACTGATTCAGAGGTAAATAAGCGATTCTCCATTTAACTACCCTAATGCAATACTTAATTGATCAAGTAATATTTCAGATAGCGTGTCTTTAGAAATGTTTGGTACATCTATCACATTGCCATCTTTTGCAATAAGAAAACCAGATGTTTCATCAGATCCAAATACTTTGCCTTGCGAAACATCATTTACATAAAGCAGATCCACACCCTTAGCCGCTAATTTGCCTTTACCTGCAATTAACAGGGAGTCGATATCACTTTCGGTTTCAGCTGCAAAGCCAACGATTATTTGCTTGGCCTTTTTATTTGCACTGACATTAGCAACAATATCAGGATTCAACTCAAGATTTAATACGTTTACATCTTTTTTGTGAAATTTAGTATCTGATTTATTTGCTATCTTGAAATCTGAAACAGCCGCGCTCATTATTAGGGCATCTGAAAATGGAAACTCAATATTTATAACATCTTGCATCTGATCGGCGCTTTCAACATATGTTGTAGTAATTCCCTCAATAATTGGCAGATCTGTGTTTGCTGCAATTAAATGAACTTCTGCCCCGCGCTTGGCCGCCGCATATGCCAACGCAAAACCTTGTTTACCACTAGACCTATTACCTATAAATCTGACCGGATCAATAGCCTCTCGAGTTCCACCAGCGGTGATTAAAATCTTCTTTCCCAACAAATCTGCATTTCGAATCAGATGTTGATTTACTTCATCAATAATCCGATCAACTTTTGGATAACGACCAATGCCAACATCATCTCCAGTCATGCGCCCGTGATCTGGTTCAATAACAAAAAAACCACGATCCCTGAGAATTCGCACATTTTCAACTGTTGCTGGATTTAGCCACATTTCAGGATGCATTGCGGGAACTAATATTTTTGGTTTAGTTGAAGCTAAAACTATATTAGTTAATAAATCATCGGCTCGACCTTGCGCCATTCGCGATATCAGATCCGCTGTTGCTGGAGCGATCAATATTGCATCCGAATCTTTCGCCAAAGAGATGTGTGGGACTTGCTCAACATCACTCCATAGATCCGAATAAACTTTTCGCCCTGATAATGCAGCCCAGGTTGGTGCTCCAATAAAATTTAAACTTGATTTGGTTGGTATTACAGTTACAACAAAACCATCATCTTGAAGTCTTCGAAGTAAGTCACAGGACTTATACGCTGATATTCCCCCGCCAACACCAAGTAAAAGATGTCGACCACGAACGAACATGAAAGAGCCTTACTTTGTTGCAGTTGGTGCTTGTGGCTCTAAGTTCTCAATAGTTAGCAAACCTTCATTGATCTCACGCAAAGCTATTGAAAGCGGCTTCTCATGAACATATGTTTCAACAAGAGGTCCTACATACTCAAGCAAGCCTTCACCGAGTTGAGAGTAATAAGCATTGATCTGACGGGCACGCTTTGCTGCGTATAGAACCAAGCTGTATTTAGATCCAGCTTTTTCTAAAAGAGCATCGATAGGTGGATTGGTTATGCCATCAAGTGCTTGATTCGTCATCTTCTATTACTCCTATGATTGAAAAATCTGCTATTTCACTTATATGTGGTTTCAGCGAAGGGCTAAAGATACCAGTTCCTCAACAACTTGCTCAACATTGGAATTTACGAGCACAAAATCAAACTCAGAAGCCGCTTTTAACTCCTCTTTAGCCTTTTCCAATCGCTGCTCTAAAGAATGGGCAGATTCCGTACCTCGATTAACTAATCGATTTTCAAGCTCAGCCCAACTTGGTGGTTCTATAAAAACAAGCATTGCATTCGGTGAATTCTTTCGAATTTGGCGAGCACCATTTAATTCGATTTCAAGTACAACATTTAAGCCTTTAGATAGCGCTTGCTCAACTGGTTTAATCGGTGTTCCATACTTAGCACCCGTAAATTGGGCCCATTCCAGAAATTCATTCCTATCAATCATTCGATCAAATTCATCATTGCTGACAAACAAATAATCCTGGTTTGCTATCTCACCGGCGCGAATCGCCCGAGTTGTTGCTGAAACCGAAACCCAAAAGTTTTTATTAGTTTTTAGAAGATTAGTGATCGTACTTTTGCCGACACCACTTGGGCCCGAAACTACTATTAATTTGCCTATTGCAGGCGGAGTTTTCATAAGCAAAAACTCCTTTCTTAACAAATCAACTTGCTTGGCTCCAACTCCCCCTATTCTACGTCTTTTTGATATACCGGTTCGTTCAAAAATAGTATCGACTCTTTTTTGACCCACCCCAGGAACTGATATCAGAGCATCGAATAGTTTCATTCTTAAAATGCAATAACGCTCGTCTCGAAAAAGATCAAAGATGGATATCTTACCAGTTGCCAGTTTCTCCTTGACCAGTGCTCGTTCTCGCCGAGCTTCGATCGCTTTCGCACCAGCGGCTGCTCGCTCTGCTGAACTTAACGTAGGTGGTGGCTTCAATTACTTATAGATTCTAGGATCTCATTAACTTTATTTTGCATTGCCCCGGCACTCTTGTCTGACTGCGAGGTAATCGATCTGCCAATGACAACGTAATCCGCGCCATTATCTAAAGCTTCTTTTGGTGTCATAACCCGCGACTGATCATTTAGGTTCTCTCCCAACATTCGCACACCTGGTGTAATGATTACAGCACTTGGTGCCAGCTCTTTCATTTCTTTAGCCTCAAATGGTGAGCAAACTAAAGATGTTGCACCAGCTTTAATTGCCTGTGTACCCCAGGTTTTTGCCATGCTGGAAATATCCTTCTCGTATCCCAACTGAGCGAAATCTGAATCAGAAAATGAGGTCAAAACAGTAACCGCTGTTATTGATCCACCTGGCAAAGCTGCTGCCGCAGCGTTTATCATTTGTGCACCACCTGCAGCATGGACTGTTAAGAATTTCGGCCTCAACTCAGATATTGATTCGACTGCACCTTTTACAGTATTTGGAATATCATAAAGTTTTAAATCAAGAAAGAGATTAAAATCAAAATCTTTCTGCAAGTCAATAATTGAATCTTTACCATTTTCCAAGAAAAACTCTAAACCAATTTTAAAATGGTTTATCTTTGATAAGGAGATCTTGATCCATTCGGCGGCCTGTTTTGGATCCTTTGTATCTAATGCCAAAATTAATGGATTTTTCATGAACCTTGCCGATGTGCATAACCAATTGCGTCTTGAAAATTGCTAAATCCGCGCTCTAATAAAAGCTCCTGAAGTTCATCACGAATCTTAATTACTGCTGTTGGATCTCCGAAGGTTGCTGTTCCAACTGAAATCGCCGATGCTCCCGCTAATACAAGTTCTAGTGCGTCGCGACCATTGCTAACTCCCCCCATGCCAACTATTGGCGTGTTAGGAAAAGCCTGATGTACTTGATAAATTGCACGAACTGCAACTGGCCGGATTGCTGGTCCGGACAAACCACCAGTTTTGCCACCTAATTTTGGCTGCATAGTATTTAAATCAATAACCATACCCAGCAAAGTATTGATAAGAGCTAGTCCATCTACACCGGCATTTATAACAGCGCCAGCAATTTCAACAATATCTGTTACATCTGGAGATAACTTCGCAATTATGGGCAACTCCCCACCGATATTTCTGCGCACACTTTCAATAGCGGCAGTGGCAGTATCAGGATGACAGGCGAAAACTTGTCCTCGATTTTCTACATTTGGGCAGGATATGTTTACCTCAATTGCGCTTATCCCTTGTACCGAACGCAATCTTCTTGCCAGTACTCCATACTCATCAACATTTTCTCCTGCAATAGAAACAATAACCTTCGCGTTGTTCTCCACCAGCCAAGGGATATCTCTTTCAAGAAAAACATCAATGCCTGGTCCCTGTAAACCAATTGAATTGAGCATGCCACTTGGCGTCTCAGCCATGCGAGGTGTGATCCGACCACTTCTTGCCTTGCTCATAATCGATTTAGTTACAACTGCGCCTATTTCAGAGAGTTGAAAAAACTGTGAAAGTTCCTGGCCAGAACTTGCGCATCCACTTGCCGTAAAGATTGGGTTATTAAATCTTTTACTAGCTATTTTCGTAGAAAAATCTAGATTTCTCACTTTGAAATCGCCTCGATCGCACTTTCTTTATCCCAAATTATCGTTGAACCATCCATTACTGGGCCATCGATACAAGTTCGAAGCATTTTCAAATCTTCCCCAACACGCACTGGCACTACGCATGTCATACACACACCAATTCCACAAGCCATTGATTCTTCGACCGAGCATTGGTGAACTAGATCAAACTCCTGAGCAATTTTGTTAATACTGCTTAACATAGACATTGGACCACATGAGTAAATAACTTCTATGTTGAATTCTCGAATTAACCTTGGAATTGATTCAGTTATTTTCCCATGCACACCAGCGGTACCATCATCGGTGGATAGTGTTAAAGATGAAACACTGCGCTTACCTTCTAGAGGTGCGTAAATTTTACTTGCAGTACTAGCGCCCAGCACCATATCAACTCGACAGCCTCGATTTTTTAGTATTTCAGCAAGTGCGAAGAGCGGGGCTGAACCGTATCCGCCACCAATTAACATGGTATTTGCTGGCGTTGTTGGAATCCCAAATGCCGTTCCAAGAGGCCCAATTAAATCTACAAAATCGCCAACTTGTAAGGAGCACAACCATTTACTACCTGAACCATGTGGGGCAACAACCAATTCAACAGTTCCCCCCAATAAACCTTTATCTGTAGCCCGATAAATTGCGAACGCTCTCCGCAAAATAGAAGCCGAATTTTCTCCTCCAACAGATATCGCTACAAAATTTCCTGGACGTACCGATTGCGCAATATCACCAACTGCAAAGACCATATGGTGGTATGGGCCAACCTTCTTATTGCTGATGATCTCAGCCTTAATTTGCTTTACATTTTTATTAATCTTCAACTGGTTCAAATTTTCATCCATTCTTGGAGTGATTTGATTTCAAAATCACCATTTTGAAGAGCTGAAATCGCAGAAACAGCAGCCCGAAACCCAGGAATTGTCGTAATACAAGGAACTCCCCTAGAAACAGCAGCTGATCGAATCAATGCACCATCATGTTTTGAACCTCTGCCTAAAGGCGTGTTAATCACCAGTTGAACTAAGCCCTTAGTGATAATTTCATTTGCTGATTGCTGTACTCCCTCTAAATCAGAGTTCTTTCTTACCAACTCTGATAACACCTCTTTGTTAGCTAGGTATTCATGGGTGCCTTTGGTTGCATATATTTTAAAATTAAGTCCTGATAGTTCTCGAGCTATCCGCCACCCACCCGCTTTATCTCGCTCTGATAATGAGATGAAAACTGCGCCATTTTTCGGTAAAGCACCAAAAGCTGCGGTTTGACTTTTTGCAAATGCCATTCCAAAGTTTGAGGAAATTCCCATTACCTCACCTGTTGATTTCATCTCCGGCCCAAGTACTGAATCAATTCCACTTCCATCAACTTTTCGAAAACGATTCCAAGGTAGAACAGCCTCTTTCACTGAAACACCGTTGGCTTTGCCATCACCTGATTTTGGTAAAAGACCAGATTTTCTTAAATTTGAAATGCTTTGACCGGCACAAATCAATGCCGCTGCCTTGGCTAATGCCACACCCGTTGCCTTAGCGACAAATGGCACAGTTCTAGAGGCTCTTGGATTTGCCTCTAAAACAAAAAGCTTATTTTCAGATAACTTCACCGCGAATTGAATATTTACTAAACCACGAACATTGACCCCACGAGCTATTTTCTCAGTAGCAGATCGGATCTCTTGCAATTGCTTATTATCAAGTGAGATGCTGGGCAGCACACATGCTGAATCACCAGAATGAATACCAGCCTCCTCGATATGTTCCATCACACCCGCCAAATAAAGCTCATTGCCATCAAATAATGCATCAACATCGATTTCAATTGCATCATCTAAGAATTTATCAATCAAAACCGGGTGATTTGGTGTAATTGCAGTTGCTGCGGCGATAAATCCGCCTAATGATTGAGCATCATAAACAATCTCCATGCCTCTGCCACCTAAAACATACGATGGGCGTACTAAAACTGGGTAACCGATTTTTTCCGCAATCTGAGATGCCTCTTCATATGAGTTGGCCATACCAAACTCCGGAGCTGCTAATTCATTATTTTTTAGAATCTCACCGAACGCACCGCGCTCTTCCGCCAAATCAATAGCGTCCGGTGATGTACCGAGAATGTTTATGCCAGCATCCTTTAATCCACGAGCCAAACCCAAAGGCGTCTGACCGCCAAGTTGGGCGATAACCCCTAGAACTGGACCAGCCGCCATTTCAGCATTAATTACTTCAAGTACATCCTCCAGAGTTAACGGTTCGAAATAAAGTCGATCAGAAGTGTCATAATCTGTCGAAACCGTCTCTGGATTACAGTTAATCATTACAGTTTCATACCCAGCATTTCGAAGTGCAAAAGATGCATGAACACACGAGTAATCAAATTCAATTCCTTGGCCAATTCGATTAGGCCCACTGCCTAGAATAATAATCGCTTCTTTGCTTCTACTTAATACCTCACTCTCATCTTCATAACTTGAGTAATAGTAAGGTGTAAGCGCAGCGAATTCACCAGCACAGGTATCTACAGTTTTATAAACTGGATGTAATCCAAATTTTGTGCGCAGCGATCGTATTTCAGTAATATCGACTGCTCTAATTTGCGCAATCTGTGCATCAGAAAATCCCATTTGTTTGGCAGCGCGAAGTAATTCTTTTGTTAATTCACCCTTCTCACCGATTTTGATAGCCATCTCATTGATCAGGGATATCTGTTGCAGAAACCATGGATCGATTTTTGTTGCTTCAAATACATCTGAGATACTGGCGCCAAGATACATAGCTTTTTGTACTTGTTGCAATCTAAATTCAGTTGGTATTCGCATCTGCTTGACTAGATTTACTAAATTTCCTGGGCGCCAATCAAAGGAATAGCCATTTTTTTCAACTGATCGCAAAGCCTTTTGAAGCGCTTCCGGGAAGGATCGACCAATTGCCATCGCTTCACCAACACTTTTCATAGTAGTGGTTAATCGATTATCAGCCTCTGGAAATTTCTCGAAAGCAAATCTTGGTACTTTAACAACAACATAATCCAGTGCTGGCTCAAATGATGCCGGCGTTGATTTCGTGATGTCATTTTCAATTTCATCGAGTGTGTAACCAATCGCTAATTTTGTGGCTATTTTGGCTATTGGAAAACCTGTAGCTTTCGAAGCCAAAGCAGATGATCTAGAAACTCGTGGATTCATTTCAATTACGATAATTCGACCATCTGCCGGATTTACCGCGAATTGAATATTGCAACCACCTGTTGCCACACCAACCTCACGAATGATCTCAATTGATAGGTCGCGTAGTTTTTGATACTCAACATCAGTTAATGTCATGGCTGGTGCCACTGTTATTGAATCTCCAGTGTGAACGCCCATCGGATCCAGGTTTTCAATGCTGCATACGATCACCACATTATCCATATGATCGCGCATTACTTCGAGTTCATACTCTTTCCAACCAATAATGGATTCTTCAAGTAATACTTCAGTAGTCGGGCTATGCCGCAACCCTGCTCCAGCTATCTGCTTTAGATCTTCCTGGTTATAGGCAATACCAGAACCTAAGCCGCCCATTGTAAAAGATGGTCGTACAACCACTGGATAATTAAGTTTTACTGCAGCTTGTAAACACTCCTCCATTGTGTGAGCAATAACTGACTTTGCCGATTCTCCGCCAATCTTTGCCACAATAGATTTAAACATTTCTCGATCTTCACCACGCTTGATTGCATCGATATTTGCACCAATTAACTTAGTTCCATATTTTTCAAATGAACCACGAGCATGCAACTCCATAGCTGCATTAAGTGCGGTTTGACCACCTAAGGTTGCAAGAACTGCTGAAGGCTTCTCCTTCTCCATTATCTTTTCAATAATTTCGGCAGTAATTGGCTCGATATAAGTGGCGTCTGCAAACTCGGGATCGGTCATAATTGTTGCTGGATTAGAATTTATTAAGATAACTCGAATACCTTCACTTCGTAGTACTCGACAAGCCTGAGTTCCAGAATAATCAAACTCGCATGCTTGTCCGATCACAATAGGCCCACTACCTATTACTAGAACACTTTCAATGCTCATATCTCTGGGCATTTTTAAACAACCTCTTCAATAAAAGGCAATTGCGGCTTCTCCATTAAATCGATAAATCTTTGAAATAGGTAAGTTGAATCATGTGGGCCAGCTGCAGACTCTGGATGGTATTGAACTGAAAAGGCCGGCGTATCATTTAATGCTAAGCCTTCAACAACAGAATCATTTAATGAAATGTGGGTTACGTGACCCGCTCCGTAAACTGTATTAAATATAGATTCTTTTGGAGCGGCAACTGCAAAACCATGGTTATGAGAGGTTATTTCTACTTTGCCAGTTGTTAAATCAATCACCGGCTGATTAATTCCACGATGACCAAAAGGTAATTTATAAGTTTCAAAGCCCAGGGCCCGTCCCAGTATCTGATGACCAAAGCAAATTCCAAAAAGTGGAATCTTCGCGTTTAAAACATTTCGCACCATTGAAATCACATCCACCATGGCTGCTGGATCTCCTGGACCATTTGAGAGAAATACACCATCTGGTTTTAATCTTTCAATATCCTCAAAAGATGTTGTAAGAGGCATTACGTGCACCTCAACTCCTAGCCTTGCAAGGTACTTTGGAGTTGCACCTTTTATTCCTAGATCGATTGCGGCAACTTTAAACCGGGTCTTAACAGATGCTGGTGGTTTAACAACATAGGTTTGTTTTGTGCTCACATCTGCGGCCAGAAAAGCGCCTTGCATAGGCGCACTCTTGCGAACTCGAACCACCATTTCTTCTCGAGTAAGTGCTGTGTCGCTAAAAATTCCAACTCGCATTGCTCCGCGATCTCGGATATGTCGAGTTAAAGCCCGAGTATCAACTCCTGCGATACCAACCACATCTGATTCAATTAAAGCTTGCTCAAGTGATCCAGAACTACGCCAATTACTTGGTGCTGGCGATGGATTTCGAACCACAAAACCAGAAACCCATATTCTTTCTGATTCATAATCTTCTGAATTTATTCCAGTGTTTCCGACATGCGGAGCAGTCATTACAACGATCTGCTTATGGTATGAAGGATCAGTTAATGTTTCTTGATACCCGGTCATGCCAGTTGTAAAAACAGCCTCACCAAAAGCTTCGCCTTGTTTAGCCCATGCATAGCCTTCAAAAATTCGACCATCATCTAGGACCAAGAAAGCGCTTTTTTCTTCTGACACTAAATCAAGTCCTTGTCCTGATTATTGCTTCGACTAACTACTTTAGAATCTTGGATTGTTTGAACTCCGTTGTAGAAAACATCGGTGATCACAGCCGGTAGCTCCATTCCATCAAAAGGAGTGTTCTTACTCTTAGAGTTCAGCCTATCCCGTCTGACCTGCCATTTTGAGGCAGGATCGAGTAAAAATAAGTTTGCAGGAGCGCCTACAGCGAGATTTCTACCCTGATTGGCGTAGCCCGCAATTTGTGCCGGCTTAGTTGACATCCGCTCTATCAAATCAGGCCAACTCATTAACTTGCTCTCAATCATGCTTTTAACAACAACAGATAGCGCAGTCTCCAGCCCAACCATGCCAAAGGCTGCAGCTTGCCATTCGCAATCCTTATCCTCACTGGGATGTGGTGCATGATCAGTTGCAACAATATCAATTGTTCCATCTGCTAACGCCTCGCGCAGCGCCCACACATCTTTTTCGGTTCGAAGTGGTGGGTTTACTTTAAATATTGGATCATAATTTTCAACTAGATCATCGGTTAATAAAAGATGATGAGGTGTTACCTCTGCTGTTACCTGAATTCCCCGCTCCTTAGCCCATTTAATCAAAGCAACGCCGCCCGCTGTTGTAACGTGGCAAATATGCAACCTTGAACCCACATGATCAGCCAGCAATATATCTCTAGCGATTATTGATTCCTCGGCCACTGCCGGCCAACCAACTAATCCAATCCTAGAAGAGACAACTCCTTCATTCATCTGAGAGTTAATCGTGAGTCTGGGATCTTGTGCATGCTGAGCAATTAGTCCATTGAAAGTTTTAACATACTCCAATGCTCTGCGCATAAGCAGCGGATCTGACACACATTTGCCATCATCACTAAATATTCGAACTCGTGCGATTGAATCAGCCATTGCGCCAAGTTCAGCTAATTGCTCGCCATTTAAACCCTTTGTTACAGCCCCGATCGGATTAACTTCGGCATATCCTGCAGCTATACCTAATCGATAAACTTGTTCAACTACCCCAGCAGTATCAGCAACTGGATTGGTGTTAGCCATTGCAGAAATAGCTGTATAGCCACCGGCTGTGGCTGCAATCGAGCCAGATAACACTGTTTCTGAATCTTCTCGACCTGGTTCGCGCAGGTGTGTATGCAGATCAACTAAACCAGGCAAAATCATCTTTCCTTTTGCATCGATTCCAGACTTCTCATCGGTTTGCGTAATCTTAGAAATCAGATTATTTTCTATCTCAACTGAGATAGTTTTACCATCAGTACTCTTGGCATTTGAAATTTTAATCAACTCGAACTCCTTCATCTGCTAACAAGGGCGCGCCACCGAGTAATTCATAAAGCACTGCCATCCTGACCGAAACACCATTTTTCACCTGATCAATTACAACTGATTTAACATCATCAGCACTTTCTGCTGATATTTCTAATCCTCTATTCATCGGGCCCGGGTGCATAACTATTGCACTGGATTTTAAAGAACTTAGGCGTGAAGAATTTAAACCGTATCTCCTTGC
>JBIIXT010000076.1:0-3951 GCA_044347205.1 Candidatus Nanopelagicus sp.
GGGAATAAATCCTTTAGATTTGGCCTTAGCACTCTCGGGGCCCGAGTGATAATGCGGCCACCATTTTGTTTAGACCATATGCAAGGAGATAAGACATGGCAAAGATGATTGCTTTTAATGAAGAGGCCCGCAGAGCTTTAGAGCGCGGGATGAACACATTAGCTGATGCGGTGAAGGTAACCCTTGGGCCCCGTGGGCGAAATGTAGTTTTGGAAAAAAAGTGGGGCGCTCCAACAATTACTAATGACGGAGTCTCAATTGCTAAAGAAATTGAATTAGATGATCCATGGGAAAAAATTGGCGCAGATCTAGTTAAAGAGGTTGCCAAGAAGACTGATGATGTTGCCGGTGATGGAACAACAACTGCAACAGTATTAGCACAAGCATTAGTGCGCGAGGGATTACGTAACGTGGCAGCTGGCTCAAACCCAATGTCTTTAAAGCGTGGAATTGAAAAAGCGGTTGAAGCGATTTCAGATGAGTTGTTAAAGATGGCAAAGCCAGTAGAGACGAAGGAGCAAATCTCTGCAACGGCTTCAATTTCAGCAGCTGATACAACTATTGGTGAAATGATCGCTGAGGCGATGGATAAGGTTGGTAAAGAAGGCGTAATTACCGTTGAAGAGAGCAACACATTTGGTCTTGAGCTAGAGCTGACTGAAGGTATGCGCTTTGATAAGGGTTACATCTCGGCTTACTTTGTAACTGATACCGATCGTATGGAAACCGTAATGGAAGATCCATACATCTTGATCGCAAACTCAAAGATTTCAAACATTAAAGATCTAGTTCCAATTCTAGAAAAGGTAATGCAAACTGGTAAGCCACTTGTGATTATCGCCGAAGATGTTGATGGTGAAGCACTTTCAACATTAGTAGTAAATAAGATTCGCGGAACCTTCCGCTCGGTTGCAGTTAAGGCACCAGGATTTGGTGATCGTCGTAAGGCGATGTTGCAAGATATTGCGATTTTAACTGGCGCCACTGTGGTCTCAGAAGAGGTTGGTCTAAAGCTAGATCAAACTACTGTTGAATTACTTGGTAGCGCTCGCAAGGTTGTCATCAGCAAGGAAGAGACAACTATCGTTGAAGGAAATGGCGATGCTGAGCAAATTAAGGGTCGCGTAAATCAAATTCGCGCTGAAATTGAGAAGAGTGACTCTGATTATGATCGTGAAAAATTACAAGAGCGCTTAGCAAAACTTGCTGGTGGCGTTGCAGTAATTAAAGCTGGCGCAGCAACTGAGGTTGAATTAAAAGAGCGCAAGCACCGCATTGAAGATGCTGTTCGTAATGCTAAAGCAGCAGTTGAAGAGGGAATCGTTGCCGGCGGCGGCGTTGCACTTCTTCAAGCAGGCAAAGTTGCCTTTGATAAGTTGAAATTAACTGGCGATGAAGCAACTGGTGCAAAGATTGTGGAGCTTGCAATTGAAGCACCACTTAAGCAAATTGCAATTAACGCTGGTCTTGAAGGTGGCGTAATTGTTGAGAAGGTAAGACACCTACCAACTGGCCAAGGATTAAATGCTGCAACAGGTGAGTATGTCGACATGATCAAATCTGGAATTATTGATCCAGCAAAGGTAACTCGATCTGCTCTACAAAATGCGGCATCAATTGCAGCACTCTTCTTAACAACAGAGGCGGTAATTGCAGATAAGCCAGAGCCAAAGAGTGCAATGCCAGCGGCTCCTGGTGGCGGAGATATGGATTTCTAATCCAAATATTTATTAAAAGCCCCCGCTTAAAAACGGGGGCTTTTTCTATTTAGCAGTAACTCAATTACACTTCACCAATGGCTAAAAAGAAATCTCTCTTTAAGAAAATCCGTAAAGGGCAATCATCCGTTGTGGCTGAGCCAGAAGCAGAGCTAGATGATTTAGATATGCAATCAATGGAAACTGTTGAGGAGATCACTCCAGTTGCAAAAGAGATTGCTCCAATAATTGTTCGAAAGCCTTACATCGCACCAGCTAAAACATATCCAGCAGTAGTTGAGGTAGCGGTAAATAAAAATGATATTTTTGGTGCGCTAAATATTGCAAAGCAGGCAGCGGTTGAAGATGCTGGCAAAGTGGATTATGTTGGTGAGTTTTACTCTATTGATTCAGATGAAGATCGAATCGCAACCTACTTGTTTGAAGCAAAACTTCCTGGTTACAGCGGATGGCGCTGGGCAGTTACTGTTGCAAAGTTAGATGAGAAATCTTCGCCAACTATTTGCGATGTAGTTTTACTTCCAGGCAGCAAAGCATTACTTGCACCTAATTGGGTGCCATATGTTGAGCGAATTCAACCTGGTGATCTAGGTGTTGGTGATGTTGTTCCAACTGCGCCAGATGATGAGCGATTAGTTCCAGGTTTTGCATCCCTGCCTGAAGATGATGAATTAGATACCTTAGATTTAAATCAACTCTTTGAATTTGGTTTAGGTAGAGCCCGCGTACTTTCAATTGTTGGTCGCGATCAAGCAAGTAAGCGTTGGTATGAAGGAGATCGTGGTCCAAATACACCAATTGCAAATGCTGCGCCAAAGCCTTGTCACTCATGCGGATTTTTTATTCCAATTGCCGGATCCTTACGTGGGGCCTTTGGTGTTTGCTCAAATGCAATCTCACCTGAGGATGCCCGGGTGGTATCAATCGATCATGGCTGCGGTGCACACTCAGAGGCGTTAATTAAGGCTGAATAAACCCAATTCCACCGCTTGCTAAATTGGGTTAAACTTATCCCCTGACCACATCCAAGTGGCTAGTAAAAGTAAACGAGTATTTAAATTGATAGGAGACACCAATGCCTACTGGCCGCGTTAAATGGTTCAGCTTAGAAAAAGGTTTTGGCTTTATCTCTAATGATGAAGGCGAAGATGTTTACTTAGCATCTGCTGCTCTGCCAGAGGGTGTAACAACTGTTAAGCCAGGAACCAAACTTGAATTCAGTATTGCCGACGGCCGCCGTGGCCCACAAGCACTTTCAGTTTCAGTAATTGAAGCTCCGCCATCAATGGTAAATAACTCACGCGGTAATGCCGATGATCTTGCTGCAATAATTGAAGACTCAATTAAGATCTTAGATCGAGTTGGAAATCAATTACGCCAGGGACGCCACCCATCTACTGCTGAAGCAGAAAGATTAGGAAAAGTGTTGCGTGGCATTGCTAGCCAAATCGAGGGTGCTTAAACCTTAATTAAAGTTGGTTTCGACGTCCACGCCGAATTGTGTAACGCAAGCCAATCGCGCCAAGTACTGCGCCAGCAACACAAGTCCATAGAACTTGAGTTTGCGCATTCATCACAATTGCAAAAACTAAAGCGATAATCCAAAGCACAATTCCCATTGCAATTACAAAGACTGCTTCTTTCAAGATGTGCTCCTTAGATTAATTCCGCAAGGGTGCTTATTAAAGTCCACTTAGTAGAACCATGGCAACCATACCGACCAGTATTGTGATCGTAACAATGCGGCGTGTGCGGTAGCTCAATTAATTTCCAGCCTTTCTAGGCATTTGTGAGACTACATATTCAATTGATGCAGTTAATGCATCTATATCTGCTGGTTCAACTGCAGGAAACATACCGATACGTAATTGGTTTTTTCCTAATTTACGATAAGGATCAGTATCGACTATGCCATTGGCACGAAGAATTTTTGCAATTTCTAGTGCGTCAATTGATTCATCAAAGTTAATTGTGCCAACAACTTTAGAGCGCATTGCTGGGTCGGTAACAAATGGTGTTGTGTATTCTGTTTTTTCCGCCCATGTGTATAAACGCGAGGATGAATCAGCGCTACGCCCGGCGGCAAATTTCAAGCCACCATTTGCATTCATCCACTCAACTTGTTCCGCTAGCAAAATAATTGTGGCAAGTGCTGGTGTGTTATATGTTTGATCTAATCTTGAATTTTCAATTGCAATTGACAGATCAAAAAATGCCGGTACCCAGCGGCCAC
>JBIIXT010000022.1:0-13482 GCA_044347205.1 Candidatus Nanopelagicus sp.
CAGTTACTAATTTAAAGTGATGAATTAGCGCCTCCATAGATTCGCCCATGATTTCGCGAATATGATTTAACGAGTTACCCATTCCATCGCCACCGATTGAAAGCTGTGATGGCCAAGCAATCTTCTTGTCGGCAACCATTACTGGCTGACCATCTAATTTTTCTAATTTGCTAACGCACTGTTCAATAATGCGAAGTGATTGCTCTAGCTCTTGCATACGAATTAAAAATCTTCCATAAACATCACAGGTATCAGTTGTTGGAATATCAAATTGGTAATCCTCATAGCCGCAGTAAGGCTGTGCCTTACGTAAATCCCATGGCAAGCCAGTTGAACGCAATACCGGCCCAGTAATTCCTAAAGTAGTACAGCCAGCTAAATCTAAGTAGCCAATTCCCTGAGTTCGCTTAATCCAAATTGAATTTCCAATTAATAACTTCTCATTATCTTTAAAGTTTTTACGTAATTCCTTAATCGTCTCTTTAATCTTTGATAACGCCCCGGCTGGTAGATCCTGCGCTACACCACCTGGTCTGACATAAGCCATATTCATGCGCAATCCAGCAACCATTTCAAAAACATCTAAAACTTTCTCTCGCTCCCGGAAAGCAAAAATCATTGGTGAGAGAGCGCCTAGCTCTAGCGCACCAGTACCGAGTGCAACCATATGGGACGAAATTCGATTGAACTCCATCATCATTACGCGAATCACAGTTGCGCGTTCAGTTATGTCCTTAGTAATTCCTAATAATTTTTCAACACCTAAACAGTAAGCAGTTTCATTAAATAGTGGTGATAGATAATCCATGCGAGTTACAAAAGTTACACCTTGCGTCCATGATCTGTACTCAGTATTTTTTTCAATTCCAGTGTGTAAGTAACCAACACCGCAACGAGTTTCAGTAACTGTTTCACCTTCAAGCTCTAGTACCAACCGTAATACGCCATGAGTTGAGGGATGCTGTGGTCCCATATTTACAACTACGCGTTCTTCTTTGGTTGCACCAATTTCTGTGCTTAATGAATCCCAGTCGCCACCAGTAACGGAGTAAACCCGGCCCTCAGTTGTTTCGCGCGATGATGCGTATGGATCGGTAAAGGTACTCATTGATAACTCCGGCGCTCAGATGGTGCAGGAACAGTTGCACCCTTGTACTCAATTGGAATTCCACCAAGTGGATAATCTTTTCGTTGCGGGAATCCATCCCAATCATCTGGCATTAAAATTCTGGTTAATCCTGGATGGTTATCAAAAATAATTCCAAACATGTCGTAAGTCTCGCGCTCATGCCAATTGGCACCAGCCCAAAGCTCTACTAAAGAGGTTAAGTGTGGATCTGAATCAGGAACACAAACTTCTAATCTAATTCGCTGGTTATTTGTAATTGAAAGAAGTGCGATGACGACATGTAATTCGCGGCCAACTTCAGCTGGATAATGCGCCCCGCTAACTGAAATACACATTTCATAACGAAGTTGATCACGCAGAATCTTTGCAACTTCAAATAATCTCTCGCGCTTTACGAATAATGTTAACTCACCGCGATCTACAACTACCTTTTCAATTGCATCATTAAATGCGGGAAATGCCCGCTCAAGATCATCTGCTACTTGGTCAAAGTAGCCACCATAAGGGCGCTCTGTAGAGCCAATATTCTTAACAGATTTAATTAAGCCACCAAATCCTGAGGTATCTCCAGATCCGGATACGCCAAACATTCCGTTGCTTGAATCGTTACTCATGCCAGCAGACCTTTTAATTGATGTGTTGGCTTAGCAGCGAGCGCTGCAGCTTCTACCTCTTTAATAATCTTTTCGCGATTTGGTCCTAATTTAGTATCACCAATTTGCTCATGTAACTTCAAAATCGCATCCATCAACATCTCTGGACGTGGTGGGCAACCTGGTAAGTAAATATCTACCGGCACAATGTGATCAACACCTTGCACGATCGCATAATTATTGAACATGCCACCAGATGATGCGCATGCACCCATTGCTAATACCCATTTTGGTCCAGCCATTTGATCATAAATTTGTCTAACAACTGGCGCCATCTTGTTACTGACTCGACCAGCCACAATCATTAAATCTGCTTGACGAGGGGATGCGCGAAATACTTCCATGCCAAATCTTGCAAGGTCATATCGACCAGCACCGGCTGCCATCATCTCAATCGCACAACAAGCCAAACCAAAAGTTGCTGGCCATAGTGAGTTCTTTCTCATGTAACCAGCTAATTTTTCAACAGTAGTTAATAAGAATCCACTTGGTAACTTCTCTTCTAAGCCCATGGTTAATCCCACTCCAATCCACCGCGTCGCCAAACATAAGCAAAGGCAACAAAGACGGTTCCAATAAAGAGCGCCATTTCAACTAATCCAAATACACCTAATTGATCAAAGGCGACCGCCCATGGATATAAAAATACGATTTCAATATCAAAGACAATAAATAACATTGCGGTTAAAAAGTATTTAACGGGAAATCTTCCACCGCCTGCAGCTTGTGGTGATGGTTCAATTCCGCACTCGTAAGCATCAGATTTTGCTCTGTTGTAACGCTTAGGCCCAGTAACAGCGGCTGCAATAATTGAGAAGAGTCCGAAACCGAAGCCAATTGCCCCAATGGCAAGAATTGGAACGTATGGATTCATATGCTAAATCTTAGGCGAAGCCGGTAGCGACTAAAGCCACTTATCCTTTATAGCCAATGTGAACTGCGACAATTCCAAAGGTTAAATCCTGCCAACTGACCGATTCCCAGCCAGCCTGTCTCATTACCTGGGCTAAGGCGCTCTGATTTGGCCAGGCCTGAATTGATTCTGCTAAATAAATATATGCAGCTGGATTTTTTGATATCCGTTTTGCTATTACCGGCAATGCTCGCATTAAGTACTTTAAATAAATCAATCGCAAAATTTTATTTGTTGGATGTGAGAATTCACAAATAACTATTCGACCACTTTGTTTCGTAACTCGCAGCGCCTCTTTTAGCGCCGCTGTTGTATCAGAGGTATTGCGCAAGCCAAAAGAAATAGTTGTTACATCAAAATAATTTTCAGCAAATGGCAGCTTTAGTGCATCACCTTGCTGAAACTTAATTTTTTTGTGGCGTTTGCGTCCGGCTGCAAGCATTCCTTCTGAAAAATCCAATGCGATTAGATCCGCACCCTTTGCCACCAACGGCGCACTCGATGAACCAGTTCCGGCGGCAATATCTAAAATCCTTAAGCCCGGGTTAGGTGCAATGATCGCCGTCACAACCTTGCGCCAAGCTTTTGTACGCCCAAGGCTTAAAAGATCATTTAAAAAATCATATCGGTGAGCGACATCATCAAACATCTTGGATACATCATCTGGATCTTTATTTAAATTTGCTCTGACCACAGCCCTATTCTCTTAGGAGTAGGCTTTCCAGACAAATCCAATCTTGATGGGCAGCACTAAAAAACATGTCGCAACTAATTACCACCGAATTATTAGGTGAGCACCCACTGCTCTCCTCGATTTCTACTGCCGAGGATTTAACCACCGCATGGATCAGAAGTGGTGATGGATTAATTGGCTTTGGCATATACAAAGAGTTAGAGGTAACTGGTGATCAACGATTTAACACTGCCCGAAAGTGGTGGGATGAGGCAATTGCAAATCTATCAATAAAAAATAATGTGCACGGAGTTGGAACCGGGCCAATTCTTTTCACATCTTTTGCATTCGATGAAAGCCAACCATCTAAATTGATAATTCCAAAGATTGTGATCGGTCAAAAAAATGGAAAGTCCTGGATTACTTGGATTGGTGATTCAATACAACCAGAGTTAACTCAATTAAAAAACTCAGCAGTAAGTGGTGAAATTAAATGGGATACCGGCGCCATCTCTGAATCAAATTGGCGAAATCAAGTGGCTTCTGCAATTAAATCAATTAATGATGGCGACCTAGAGAAGGTGGTGCTGGCCCGTGATTTAACAGCAAGATCAAACATAGAAATTAGTGAGCGAAATCTGCTCAAACGCTTAGAGATTGAATATCCATCCACTTGGTTATTTCTAGTAGATGGTTTAATTGGTGCTACTCCTGAATTATTAGTTCGTTTAAATAAATCTTTGGTGACCTCTCGAGTTTTAGCCGGAACAATTCGCAAGAGTGGTGATGAGGATCGTGATTTAACCCTAGCCGCCTCCCTTGCTAAATCATCTAAAGATTTAGAGGAGCACGAGTATGCAGTGCGATCAGTTGCAGACGCCCTTGCGCCATTTTGTTCATCAACAAATGTGCCGGAGTCACCATTTGTTTTACACCTTTCAAATGTTATGCATTTAGCAACAGATGTAACTGGAGTATTAAATGACAGCGCAAAACCAACTGATATCTTCACTTTGATTTCAGAGCTGCATCCTTCAGCTGCAGTATGTGGAACGCCTACACAAAAAGCTAAAGATTTAATTAACAAATTAGAGGAAATGAACCGGGGCCGTTACGCCGGACCAGTTGGCTGGATAGATGTTCATGGTGATGGTGAGGTTGCAATTGCACTTCGATGTGGCCAAATCAGTAAAGATAAGAGAGAGATTAAAATTTACGCAGGTTGTGGAGTTGTGGCTGGTTCTGATCCGGCAAAGGAGTTTGCTGAGAGTCAGGCTAAATTAATGCCGATGCGAACCGCTTTAGAAACCATGTGAGTTAACTCTTTTAATCTGTCTGCATTTTCAGCTCTACTTGGTGTTTGAACAATAACAACATCAAAGCCAGCTACCGGTTTACTAATTACGGCTTGGAGCTCTACTAGATTTGAAACCTTAGTCACTGCAACACCAAATCCTTTTGTTACAGCAAATAAATCTAAATTATGTGGTGTGCCAAATAGTTCTTCAAAGCCATCTACCTTTGCCTGGGGTAGTGTGGAGAAAATTCCACCGCCATTGTTATCAATTACAAATATTCGAAGATTTTGCGCTGATTTATTCACTAGAGCAGAAATATCATGCAGGTAGGTTAGATCGCCAAGAATGGCAAAGGTTTTTTCAAATTTTTGCGCAACTCCGAAAATTGTAGAGATGTTGCCATCTATGCCAGCTAAGCCACGATTAGCAAAAACAGTTACGCCAGCACGAGGATGAACAAAAGCTTCAATATCTCGAATTGGTCTTGAGGATCCAACAAATAGCGCCGCCTCATCTGGAATTGATTCAGCTATCTCAATAACAACCGATTGCTCTGACCAGCTTAGAGTTTCAAGTGCGCCAGCAGCAGAGGCTGCTGCAGCCTGCCAATTTTGATCTGGGCTCTGATCGCACTCAACTGCAACAGGAATTGCCGATAACAATTGATCACCACTACGAGCAGAATCAATCTTGGAAACTCTTGGATCTATCACAATTAATTTTTTCGCTAAAGCAATAAATGCATTGGTGCTGCGAGATAGTGTGGTTCGACCAATAACAATTACAGTGTTGGCTGCTAATTTATTTCTAATCTGTTCATCGGCTAAAAACAAACTGGCGTGTGCTGTGGCCTGCGGAAATGAGATTGGATCTTCTGCGATAACTGGCCAATTTAAATTTTTAATCAAAGCGCTGATTTGATCGGTGCTAAAGCCACCACGATCATGACCGATAACTAAGACTCCATCTTGAACACTTAGCTTTGGTCCACTCTTTGACTCCTTTGGCAAAGAAGTTACATGTAAGCCATTTAGCCAATCAATTTTCTCATTGGGAATAAGTGGCTCTTCAAATTGTGGATTTAAATGAACTGGCCCACCAATTAACAAGTGCGCAATCTGGATAGCTGTTGCAAAATCATGCGTTGCTACTCCTTGATAAAGATCTACTTGATTTGTCGTTTGGTTAGCACCAGTTTTCCTAAGTTTGGCTGGACGATCTGCTGTGATGATTAATAACTTTGCCTGTGAATGAAAAGCTTCAAGTACGGCTGGATGAAAGTTGGCAGCAGCGGTACCGCTTGTGCAAATTACTGCGACATAATTATCGGAGGCCTTTGCTAAGCCAAGAGCAAAAAATGCTGCGCCTCGTTCATCAATCTTCACATGCAACTCAATTAAATTTGCAGCAGCCGCCTCATGGAGTGCAATTGATAAGGGCGCATTTCGAGAACCAGGAGATAAAACGAAATCACTAATGCCACATTCAATTAATTGACGAATTATTGAGTGCGCTAAATTTGTTGAAGAGTTCATTTCATCATCTCTGTTGTGGCCAGGACTCGATTCTTCCACCATTGATAACGCTCTGGCGATACCTCTAAACCCGCAAAATCTGGCTCAATATTTTTTAGCGTAATTTCGCCATCGATTATTGGCAGTTGGCCTATATCTGAATTTAAAAGAGAGCCAGTACCTAACCCGCAATCAAAAGAGAGCTCAGCAAAGGAAGCGGCCAGCTGTAATCCATAATTAATTCCAACTGCACTTTCTAGCGCACTGGAAATAACAATTGGAAGTCCGAAGTGTTTTGCCAACTTATGCGCTCTTTGAATTCCGCCAAGTGGCTGCACCTTTAAAACTAAAATATCTACCGCGCCAGCTAGATCTAACTTAAATGGATCTGCCGCCTTGCGAATTACCTCATCACCGGCAATTTTTAGAGGAAATGGTAATTTTGCTTTTAATTCACGAAGTTCATCCACTGTGGCACAGGGTTGTTCTACATACTCTAAATCACCAATATTTTCATGGATCACCTTTAGATTATCGATCGCATCCGTTACTGACCAATTTCCATTCACATCAATTCTTAATTTCGCATCTGGCTTTAGTGATCTAATCTGCACAAGTCGGGCAACATCTTCTGAAAGATTATCGCCAACCTTTACTTTAAAAGTAGTCGCACCTGAAAATGAATTAACAATTCTTTCTATATCTGCTGGCTCATTCACGGCCGGGACAGTGCCATTGACCTTAATTTTTTCGCGAAATAATTTCGGAACTGGATTAGTGGCAGATGCAATAGCACTCTGCAACCAAGGAACACACTCTTTGCTGTCATATTCGAGAAAGGGTGAGAACTCACCCCATCCGTTAGGGCCTTTAAATAGTGCGACCTCACGAGAAGTTACACCTCGAAATTTAGTTTTGGTTGGCAGCGCAACTACGCGCATGCTTTCCAATAACTCTGGCAACATTAGTTAAGGACGTTTAGGGAATTTATCAAAATTAGGTTCGCGTTTTTCCTGATAAGCATTGCGACCTTCTTGGCCCTCTTCAGTTAAATAGAAAAGAAGTGTGGCATCTCCAGCTAATTGTTGAACGCCAGCTAAACCGTCATCAGCTGCATTTAGTCCAGCCTTTAACAAGCGAAGTGCCATCGGTGAATGACGCAGCATCTCTCTCGCCCATGAAACTGTCTCTGCTTCTAATTCACTTACCGGAACAACTGCATTTACTAATCCCATGTCTAATGCTTCTGCTGCATCATATTGGCGACACAAAAACCAAATCTCGCGAGCTTTCTTTTGCCCAACATGTGCTGCTAACAAACCAGCACCATAGCCACCATCAAATGAACCAACCATTGGTCCGGTCTGGCCAAACTTTGAATTATCAGCAGCAATCGTTAAGTCACAGACCACATGTAATACATGGCCGCCACCAATTGCCCAACCAGCAACCATTGCAACAACTGGTTTAGGAGTTCTGCGAATTTGAACTTGTAAATCTAAAACATTTAATCTACCGATGCCTTTTTTGCCAAGTGCATCACTTCCAAGATAACCATCATCACCACGTACATTGATATCACCACCTGAACAAAACGCTTCTGTGCCTGCGCCAGTAAAAATAATTACACCAACTTGATCATTATCTCTGGCTAAGTTGAAGGCCTCTGCTAATTCAAAAAGTGTTTGTGGCCGAAATGCATTTCTAACCTCTGGCCGATTGATTGTAATTTTTGCCATACCTTCAGCAACTTCATAAATTACATCGGTAAATTTTTCAGCGCCGGCAGCCGCTTGCCACTTCGGAATTGTGCGATCACCTGGCTCGCGCTTAATTGGCTTGCTCAAAATTACACTCCTGGGTTGGGCTAGAGATTTATATAAGAGATAGCCTACGCAGGTTATGGAAGAAACTGAAAAGCGGGAATTAATCGCGATCTCCCCTGAGTGGTCAATCCCACAACTTCAGGAAAAAATTGCGGATGCAATAACTGGCGATGGCCCAGCGCTAGCCACCGCAGCAACCCAGATCAAATTTGTTTCTGCTGATACGTGTTTGGTTGTTAATACCTCCGGCTCAACTGGTGAAGCAAACTCTGTTGCAATTTCTACCGCGGCATTAATTGCTTCCACTAATGCTGCCCATAAATATCTGGGCGCAGTTCCTGGTGATGCTTGGTCACTGCTCTTACCAACTGAACACATCGCCGGCTTAAATGTTATTGCACGTGCTACCGCACTTGGCACAAAGGTAATTGATAATAGAAAGGTAGCTGAGTATGTAGATGCTGATTTTATTTCAATCGTGCCAACTCAGCTTCATCGCGCATTAACAAGTGATGCAAAATTACTTGAGCACTTAACAGCAGCGGAGGCGGTATTAGTTGGCGGTGGCCCTATCTCTGATGCTTTAAAGAAGCAGGCTGCAGATAAACATGTAAAGGTTGTAACCACTTATGGAATGACTGAAATGTGTGGTGGCTGTGTTTACAATCAAAAACCGTTAGAGGGCGTTGAAATTGAAATCAACTCTGCTGGTTTAATTAAGTTAAAAGCTCCGATGATGGCAAGTGATTACTTAAATAACCCAGCGCTGTGGCAATCATTAAGTTCAGATGGCTGGTTTCAAACTAGTGATCTTGGTGAACTAGTAAATGGCAAGTTAAATGTATTAGGCAGGGCAGATGATGTGATTAATTCTGGTGGTGAAAAAATCTCACTGACTGCAGTTGAATTATTGTTTAATTCCTACTTTCCAAACCAGCCAGTGATTGCATTTGGCTTACCAGATGAAGAGTGGGGTGAGAGATTATGTTTGGGTGTGACTACTAATCTCACACTTGCGCAGGCGCAGCAAAAACTCAATGGTAAAAATTCACCCAAAGCGATCTACATCTTTAATGAGATACCAAGAAGTGCATTAGGTAAACTCGATCGCGCAGCTGCAAAGAGATTAGCGTTAGGAAAGTAAATGAATAAATGGATACTAGGCACTCGTCCTAAAACTTTGCCGGCAGCTATTTCACCAGTGCTAGTTGGAACCGCGCTAGCAAATGAGATTAATTGGGTAGTTGCACTCTTGGCATTAACCGTTTCATTATCGCTGCAGATTGCAGTTAATTATGCAAACGATTACAGCGATGGCATCCGCGGTACCGATCAAAACAGAGTTGGCCCAATCAGATTAGTTGCAAGTCAGTTGGCTTCGGCAAAAGCAGTAAAGATTGCAGCATTGATCTCAATGGCAGTTGCTGCTGTGGCTGGATTACTTTTGGCATTACAAACTACGATTTGGTTTATTCCAATCGGCGCCCTTTCAATATTGGCAGCTTGGGGCTATACCGGTGGCGCTAAGCCATACGGCTACTTTGGTTTTGGTGAGTTATCTGTTTTTCTTTTCTTTGGCGTGGTTGCAACAGTAGGCAGTAATTACGCACAAACGGGTGAAATCACCGGACAAGCAATTTTGCTATCGATTCCAGTTGGCGCACTTGCTTGTGCAATTTTAGTTATGAATAACTTACGGGATCTACCGCTGGATAAATTGGCCAATAAGCGCACGATGGCCGTTCGTATCGGAGAAAAAAAGACAAGGTATTTCTACGCAATATTATTAATAATCGCACAAATCATTTCAGCCTATGCATACACCTTTAACTCATATGCACTTTTGACCATAATCTGGTTGCCAATGACAATTAGTAACATCCGCCGCGTTCTGCAGGGCGCCGTTGGCCTAGATCTGATCCCCATGCTGATTCGCACTGCGCGCCTGCAATTGCTTCTCTCATTCACTCTTGGTCTGGCGCTTTTTCTTTAACAAGTTAGAATTAACTCATGATCCGGTTTGTTGTAATTGCACTAATCATCTTCGTTATCTATGCATTTGTGGATTGCGCAGTTACTCCGCAAGAAAATATTCGAAAAGGACCTAAATGGGCTTACTTGCTAGGAATGTTTATTATTCCACTGCCACCAATTGCAGCGATAATCTGGTTCGTATTTGGTCGCCCAAAAAAACCTAGAAGAGGTAGGGGCGGTCCGAGACGAATAATTCCACCAGATGATGATCCGGATTTCTTGCGAAAACTTTAATTAAAGTCCGCTGTAAGTGTGCTTGCCGCTTCCCCAAATATTTATATATACATAATTAAATAAGAAGGTCGATCCGGCAAATAAACAAAGCCATGCTGCTTTGCGCCCGCGCCAACCAACTGTTACGCGTGCATGTAAATAAGCTGCGTATGCAACCCAAGTAATAAATGCCCAAGTCTCTTTTGGATCCCATCCCCAATATCTTCCCCATGCTGCCTCCGCCCAAATCGCACCAGCAATTACTGAGAAGGTCCATAGTGGAAAAACTAAAGCAACTAATCGATATGAGAGAGTATCTAAAGCATCTAGTGTTGGAATTTTAATTGCCCATTGTGGGCGACCGGTTGTCTTTTCATATTTTTCTAAAATTAAATAGGTAGCAGCAATACAGTTTGCAAGTAAAAACACTCCACCAGAAATAATTGCAGTCGAGACGTGGATAGTTAGCCAGACTGATTTAAGCGCGGGTACAAGTGGTGCACTTGGGCGATACAAGATAGTGATCGCTGTGCCAAGTGTTAGTAATACCGAGATTGCAACTGGCAGACCAAGCCATCTTAAACTGTATTTTTTTAGAACAAATAGATAGGCGGCGGTAAATGCCAAGGCGCCAGTAATTGAAAACTCATACATATTTCCCCACGGCACGCGCTTAGCTGAAACACCACGTAGTACAACAGCGGTCAAAAGTAATAAAAATGCAAGAATCATCATGGCAGTTCCGATGTGGCCAGCTTTTGTAGTGCGATCAAAATCTAATTTTGTTTTTTTACTTCCTTTAGCCGGTGCTTTAACTGACCAAGCAACCTCTACTGCATGGGCAAGAAAAGCTAGAGCAAAAATGGCCATTGACGCATAGACAAGATCATTTGAAAGTAGCGCTGCAGTTCTACTTGTCATCACTTACTCCCTTGATCAAATCGTTAATCTCTTCTTGCAAACCTGGAATTCCATTTTTTGCCAAACCTGCTACTTGTGTTTTTCTTCCTTGCTTTACCCAAACCCGGCGTTGTCGCGTAAACAAAGAGGTGAGTAAACCAAGTATCGCAAGTATCGCACCTAGTAATGCAAAACTCTTTCCCGGGTCATCTACTACTTGTAAATTAACCCATGATTTCCAGCCAGTAAATGTGATGCTGCCCTCACCAAAATCATAAGTTTCATTTAAAACTAACGCCTTTAATCCAATTCGCTCCATCTTGCTGGTATCAATTCGATAAACCGATTGCGGAACACCAGTGTTTAAACCTAAATCACCTTTCCATACTGCAAGTAATAACCTCGGATCTAATACCTCTGGATAAGAGGAGAAGCCACCACGTATTTGATCTCGATCAGCGGTTGGTAAAAAGGATGCAACAAAACCAATTTGCGGTGACATGTCCGGGACTTTAATTGAACCAATCGAAGTTAAATTGCCATCTTGCGGCAAAAATGTTGTTGGGCCATCAAAAATTAGTTTGCCGCTCTTATCGCGCACAATCACAGTTGGTGCATAACCATTAGCTTGTAAGTAAACATTTGTGCTGCCAATAGATAGTGGTTGGTTTACTTTGATTGTTTCATTTTTCTCTGCTGTGCCATAGGGATTGGCCACAGTTACATCTAATCTGTAATCAAGAGGTGCATTCGTTGACGGGTCATACGTTGCTCGAAAATCATTTACGGTGATGGAAAATGGCTTTAACGTGCTCTCAGATTGATACTTACCAAATCCCAATGAATCATAGGAGGTAGGAGTATTTACAAACCGCTCACCCACATTCAGTATTGAATCCCCACGCATACCTAGAAGTGAACCAATACCAACGGCAATTAAAATCAATACAAGTGAAAGGTGAAACAAAAGATTTCCATACTCACGCAAATAACCTTTTTCAGCTGAGATTGAATTATCCTCTCGCCTAATTCGATAATGCTTTTTACGTAGGTATTTTTCAACTAAATCTAAATCAACCTTTTTTATCTCAGTAAAATGCTCCATCCGGTCTAAAAACTTCGGCGTAAGTGGTGGCTTAGCAAAGATATTTTTAGCGTGATCGATACTTCTTGGCAGCACACAACCAATTAATGAGATAAACAAAAGCAGATAAATTGCACTAAACCAAGGTGAACTAAATACCTCAAAAAGTTTTAATCGATCAAGCCAAGGCGCTAGTGATGGATTATCAATAAAGTACTGCCTGACCTGCATTGGATTTTGAGTTCGCTGTGGAAATAGCGAGCCTGGTATTGCAGCTACGCCAAGAAGTAATAACAAAATCAAAGCCGTACGCATGCTAGTTAATTGGCGCCAGCCCCAACGTAAGAAGGATCTGCTATCTAAATAAGTGCTCATCTATAAGACCGGAATAAAACCACTTATTAAATCTCTAATTGAATTCATTAAATAATCCCAGGTGTTAGTGACTTGAAGTACTCCAATTAAAATTAATAAGCTGCCACCGATTTTTGTAATTAGATCACCGCGCCTAGTAATAAATTTTCTAAATGGTTCTGCGCTATCTAAAAACCAGCCCAATAAAATAAATGGCGCACCAAGGCCTACGCAATAAGCTGCCGATAAAATCGCACCACGTTGGGCCGTTGCACTTTGAAAAGCGAGAACTTGCACAGCGCCTAATGTTGGCCCAATACATGGCGTCCAACCAAGGCCAAAAGCTAAGCCCAGCAGTGGCGCACTTAATAATCCTGTCCTAGTTTTAAAGCTAGGTTTAAAAGATCTATAAAACTTCTCGGTAAATAAAAAAATGAAACCTAATGCAATTGTTAGCAATCCAAGTATCACCGTTAAAAATCTAGTGTTCTGTGCGATCTGTGAACCTAGTCCACCAAAGAGAACTCCATAGGAGATAAACAAAGCGGTGAAGCCTGAGACGAACAATATGGAGCCAAGTAACACCCGACTTCTTGATTTATTTGCACTCATGCCAGATGCGTATGAGAGATAACCAGGAACCAATGGAATAACACATGGTGAGAAGAATGAGATTATGCCCGCAATCATTGAAACAAACATTGCACTGAGTAAATTACCCTCAAATACTTGATTAATAAAAAAGTCGCGCATTATGCCTGCGCCAAAACTTTATCTAATAAATCTCTAAATGCCGCCACAGTTACCTCACCGCTAATTCGTACTGCTACCTTATTACTCTTATCAATAATTAAAGTAGTTGGGATGGCATTTGGTATTAATGAGCCTCTA
>JBIIXT010000023.1:0-13315 GCA_044347205.1 Candidatus Nanopelagicus sp.
AATATCTCGCGACATTGCAACTACCATTTTTCGCAATGTTTCAGCTTCGGCGGTTGGTCCGTAGATTAATTTATCCAGTTTTGTAACACCATCTACTAATGCTGAAACTTCCTGGCCAAAATCTTTTGCGATGCTTTCTATGGTCAGCCCGGTGTCCTCAACAGTGTCATGCAGTAATGCTGCATTAATGGTGGCTAGATCCATTCCAAGATCTACTAATATCCCAGCAACAGCTACTGGGTGAGTTATGTAGTCTTCACCCGATTTACGCTTTTGTCCGAGGTGGGCTTTTGAAGCAACTGAAAAAGCTAGCTCTAATGATTTTTCGTCAAAGCCAGGATGAGATTGTTTTAAGCCACTTGCCAGTGGTTCGATCAATGATGTACTCATCTAGATCATTACTTACAAATTTTTTAATCTATTTGCGATTTTTGCGTTTGGGTTGATTTCTTGGACCTCTATCAGCTAACTGCTTTGGTGCTGATTCAGTGCCACCCTGGGCTGCACTTCTTGTTCCTACTCTTTTTGCAAGCGCCTTCATCGCAGGTTCGCGTTCGCGAAGTACTGCCAATATTGGTGTTGCGATGAAAATTGAAGAGTAAGTACCAGTTGCTAAACCAATGAATAGTGCAAGAGATAAATCTTTCAAAGTACCTGCACCTAGTAAGCCAGCTCCTACAAATAGGATTGAACCAACTGGAAGCAAAGCAATAAGTGAAGTATTAAAGGATCTAACTAAAGTTTGATTTACCGCTAAATTTGCAGCTTGTGAGTAAGTGCTGCGGCCACTGGCCACAATGCTTTTTGTATTCTCATGAACTTTATCAAAAACCACAACTGTGTCATAAAGTGAGTAGCCTAAAATTGTTAAGAAACCAATCACCGTTGCAGGAGTTACCTCAAAACCAACCAAAGCATAAATACCAACTGTGATAAAGACGTCATGGATCACCGCAATAATTGCACTTATCGCCATCTTCGGCTCAAAGGTCATTGCCAAATAGAGCATCACAACAATTAGAAATCCAAATAATCCATAAAGTGCTTTTCGAGTGATCTCCTTGCCCCAAGAAGGGCCAATAATTTGCGAGTCAATCGATTCAATACTTACATTAAATTTTGCGCCAAGCTGATCCTGGACTGCATTTTGTTCAACATTCGTTAGAGGCTCGGTTTGAATTCGAACCTTGTCATTTCCAACTTTTTGAATAATGTTTTGTGAAGAAATACCGGCATCGCGCAGCGCTGACTCTGCCAGCGGAATACTTGCGTTAGCGGAGGTGACTGTAAAAGAGGAACCACCTTTAAATTCGATACCTAGATGTAGGCCTTGCGTAAATAAGGTAACTGCTGAAGCCACAAGAAGTAAGATTGAAAGGCCGTACCAACGACGACGCTTACCAATAAAATCATAAGATGTTTCACCGCGGTATAGGCGGCCACCGATGCCAGATAGTTTTGCCATTAGTTTGACGCTCCCGCTTCTGATTTTCTAACTACGCCCAAACTTGCATCTGAGAATCCAGAGAATCTACCGCCATTATTAAAGTAATTTATTCTTGCCATCACAGTTATCAATGGTTTGGTAAAGAAGAAAATAACAATTAGATCGATGAAAGTCATTAAACCTAATGTAAATGCAAAACCACGTACGCCACCAACTGCAAAGAAGTAAAGCAGTACAGCCGCTATCAATGAAACCATATCTGCAACTACAACTGTTCGACGGGCTCGTGCCCAACCTGTTTCAACCGCTGATTTAAGTGGTCTTCCCTCACGCACTTCATCACGAATACGCTCGAAATAAACAATAAATGAGTCAGCTGTGATTCCAATTGAAACAATTGCTCCGGCTATTCCAGCCAAAGTTAAAGTAAATGCAATCCACTCTCCCAACAAAAGGAAAGAAAGCATTGCAATTGCTGCGGCTACTAATAAGGAGCTTACCGAAGCTAAACCTAATCCCTTGTAGTAAAGAAGTGAGTAGATGATTACCAGTAGGAGACCTAATATTCCTGCAATCAAACCGCCTCTTAATTGATCAGCACCTAAAGTAGGTGAAATTTGCTGCACCTCACCACGATCAAATGCCAGAGGTAGCGCTCCATACTTCAAAACATTTGATAAATCAGCAGCATCTTCTTGCGTGAAATTTCCAGTAATTTGAGCGGTTCCAGTATTAATTGCTTCATTTATCCGTGGCGCAGAATAAACCAAGCCATCAAGAACAATAGCGGCTTGATTTTGTGGTGCTGGTAGGTTGGTCAATCTTGTTGTCATTGCACCAAACTTTGTAGTCCCTTCACCGTTAAACTCAAGTGTTACATACCATCCTGATCCTGTAGTTGGATCAATCTGAGATGATGCGCTTGTAACTTGTCGGCCTAAAACCTCTGCTGGTCCAAGAATATATTTGTTAACTCCTGCACGATCACAGCCAACTAATACTGCATCTGGGCTATCTCCCCCGCCGCCTTGTCTGTTTTCGGCAAGTGTGCAATCTAATGTTGAGTAAGCATTTGAAACTTCTACTGGAACGCCAGTGATTGCATTAGCGCTATCTGACGGTGAAGTTGGTGCAGCGCTGCCTTCTACAAGAACCGGCCTGAATCTAAGTTCTGCGGTTTGGCCAACTAGATCAACAATTCTTCGACCAGTCTCACCTGGCACAGAAATAACAATCTGGCGATTAACTCCAGTTCCCTGAGCTGAAACTTCAGACTCTGCCACACCGAGTGAGTTAACGCGCTGTCTGATAATTTCAACAGCTTGATCAATTGATTCACTTGTAATCTTGCCGGTTTCACCAGCACCAATTCTCGGCTGTAAAGTCACGCTTGTTCCACCTTGTAAATCCAAACCTAATTTAAATGAAGTTGCGCCTGTAATCACGGCAACGCCGGTGAATGCAACAATCGAAAGTAAAACGATTGATATGGTGCGAAGGGCTCGCGATTGGGTTTGTGCTGATTTATTTGCAGACATGGTGGGTAATTCTAGAGGCCAGCTGATATTTGGCGAAATCAGAGCAGTTCTGGCGCCTTGAGCCCCAGAATTTAGCCCAAATAATTATTCAACCGTAAATCTCATCTGGATCGATATCAAACAGGTTTGGATCATCGATAGTAGAAATTGAAAGTGGCGGTTTAATTCCTAAATGCATCCAACCGGCAGCTGTTGCAACGCGCCCTCTGGGAGTTCTGGCTAAAAAGCCCATCCGCACCAAGAATGGCTCCGCCAACGATTCAACTGTTTCAATTTCTTCACCCACCGCCATTGCCAGAGTTGAAACACCAACTGGCCCGCCATTAAAGTTCTTAACCAAAGCAGTAAGTACAGATTTATCTAATCTATCCATTCCAATTTCATCTACTTCATAAATAGCAAGAGCTGCTTGGGCATGAGTTAGATCAACATTTTTTGCCTTATTTACTTCGGCAAAATCCCGCACTCTACGAAGTAATCTATTTGCAACTCGTGGCGTTCCACGAGAGCGGGATGCAATTTCAAGGGCGGCTTGACTATTGATTTTGATATCCAATAAGTTAGAACTGCGCTGCACAATTAAATCTAATTCTTCATTCTCATAAAAATCTAATTGGGCGGTAAAGCCAAAGCGATCTCGTAGTGGGCTTGGTAGCAATCCAGCACGTGTAGTTGCGCCAATCAAAGTAAAATGTGGTAGTTCTAGCGGTATGGATGTTGCTCCAGCACCTTTGCCAACAATTACATCAACTCTAAAATCCTCCATCGCTAAATAAAGTAACTCCTCGGCTGGCCGAGACATTCGGTGAATTTCATCCAGAAATAAAACCTCACCCTCCACTAACGAGGAGAGAATCGAAGCCAAATCACCAGCGTGAGTAATTGCCGGGCCTGAGGTAATGCGAATCGGTGCATTCATCTCTTCTGCAATGATCATCGCTAAAGTTGTTTTTCCGAGACCGGGCGGTCCTGAAAGTAAAATATGGTCAGCTGGGGCGCCTCTAGCAATTGCTGCATCTAGTAAAAGTGATAACTGTTTACGCACCCTGTGCTGTCCAACAAATTCTTGTAACCTCTTGGGGCGAAGTGCTAACTCCTGAGCACGCTCATTTTCATCGGAGTCTTGCGAAACAACTCTCTCACTCATCAGATTCCCAAGCCTTAATTTTTTCCGGAATTTTTAGAACCTAAAGCTAATTTAATTGCTTTTGCTAAGTCTATTTCTTTGCCAGCATTTTCATTTAGCACTTGATTTACCATCAACTGACTTTCTTTAATGGAATAGCCCAAACCTTGTAGTGCTGACTCAACTTGATCTTTAATAGATAAATTTGCTGATGCCGGTGAATTCGAGTAACTTGCCAACTTATCCTTTAACTCAAGGACCAATCTTTGAGCACCTTTTTTACCTAAACCAGGAATAGCCTCTAATACTTTTAAGTCATTGCTCTTGATAGCAGAGGCAACTACCGATGCGGAGTTAATTCCTAAAATAGATTGCGCAACCTTTGGGCCTATCCCCGTAACTGATAAAAGTAATTCAAATAGATTTCTATCTGCCAAATCTGTAAAGCCATATAACATCAGGGCATCTTCTCTTACGACTAAGTAAGTTTGCAATTGCACTTGTTCATCAATTTTTACCGATTCAGCAACGCGACTTGGAACATTTATCAAGATACCAATACCGCCAACTTCGACCACGACGGTATTGACGTTATTACTTGTAGATGTGCTGGCAACCCTGCCGGAAAGTGAACTGATCATTTGCTTTTACTTGTCCTTTTTAACTTCGCAGCCGCTAATCGGTCATTTCCGACTCCTCGCCAATGATGGCAGATGGCAAGTGCTAGTGCATCGGTACTGTCCACCGGTTTTGGTATTTCCTTTAATTTAAGCAAGCGTTTCACCATTTCGGCTACCTGCTTTTTATCGGCTCTACCTGAACCAGTCACCGCAGACTTAACCTCAGTGGGCGTGTGCATCACAACCTTAGTTTTCGATTTAGCCGCTAGCAAAAGCGCTACGCCAGCAGCTTGCCCAGTTGCCATTGCGGTGCGCACATTTAATTGGGAGAAAACTCGTTCAACGGCAATCACATCGGGCTTAAATTTATTTATCCATTTGGAAAGTTCAATTTCTAATTGCAGCAGGCGTTGATCTAAATCTGCATCTGGATCAGTCTTAATTACTCCAACATCAATTAATTTTAATTGCTGCGGACCAGTGGAGTCGACAACGCCAACGCCACATCTAGTTAATCCTGGATCAATCCCAAGTACACGCACTCGCTGAGCCTATCCATTGCTATTTAATGATTAATTAAGGCTCGCCATTATTTCATCAGAAACATCAAAGTTGCCATAAACATTTTGAACATCATCTAGCTCTTCGATCGCTTCGATCAAATCAAATACCTTCTTTGCACTCTCTGCATCAAGTGGAATGGACATCGTAGGCAAAAATGATGTTTCCGCTGATTCGTAATCAATTGTTGCTTTCTGTAATGAATTTCTTACCGATACTAAATCTGCTGGTTCTGAAACAATCTCAAAGGCTTCACCTAAATCATTTACCTCCTCCGCTCCGGCATCTAGAACAACTTCAAGCAAAGAATCTTCAGTTACCTTGTTGCTATTTTTATTAACGATAACAACGCCTTTACGATTAAATAAATAGGTGACTGAGCCAGGATCTGCCATGTTTCCACCATTTCTAGTGACTGCTACGCGAACATCTGATGCAGCTCGATTTCGGTTATCAGATAAGCATTCAATCAAAAGGGCAACACCACCAGCGCCATAGCCTTCATACATAATCGTTTCCCACTCTTTACCGCCAGTTTCAAGGCCAGCACCTCGCTTAACTGCGCGATCAATATTGTCAGCCGGCACAGAACTCTTTTTCGCCTTAGCAATCGCATCAAATAATGTTGGGTTACCGGAAAGGTCCGCGCCGCCAGCCCTGGCTGATACTTCAATAGCTTTAATTAATTTTGCAAAATTCTTCGCACGCCTGGAGTCAATGATTGCTTTTTTATGTTTTGTAGTTGCCCATTTGGAGTGACCAGACATTACTTAACCTCTCACCAATTCCGAGCATATTTGCTCAACAAAATACTTATGAATGCGACTATCTCCGGTTAGCTCGGGATGAAATGATGTTGCAAGTAAACGCCCTTGACGAACTGCTACTGGATGAGTTTTGCCGGTTTCATCTGTAATCTGCGCTAAAACCTCAACCTGCTTACCAATTGATTCGACCCAAGGTGCACGAATAAAAACCGCACGAATGGCTGGCTCGGTAATGCCTTTAAACTTTAAATCAGTTTCAAATGAATCTATTTGCCGCCCAAATGCGTTTCGGCGAACCGTCATATCAATTCCACCAAAGGTTTCTTGGCCGGTGATTGCATCCTCAACTTTTTCGGCTAGCAATATCATCCCGGCACATGAGCCGTAAGTGGGCATTCCCTCTTTAATTCGATCTCTGATTAAATCCATCAAATCAAAACTTCGAGCTAATTTCGCAATTGTTGTCGATTCACCACCAGGAATTACCAAGGCATCGATACTTCGAATCTGCGAATCCGTCTTTACAGCTAAGGCGATAACTCCACAATCACTTAATGACTGAATGTGCTCTTGAACATCACCTTGGAGTGCAAGTACTCCAATTTTCATTAACTACCAGCCTCGCTCCGCTAATCGATGAGGTGCTGGAATATCAGCAACATTTATACCAACCATCGCATCACCAAGTCCACGAGAAACATCAGCAATAACTTTGGCATCTGTGTAATAAGTAACCGCCTTAACGCAAGCTGCTGCGCGCTTGGCTGGATCACCAGATTTGAAAATTCCAGAACCAACAAATACTCCATCTGCGCCTAATTGCATCATCATCGCCGCATCAGCCGGTGTTGCAATACCGCCAGCAGTGAAAAGAACAACTGGTAGTTTTCCAGAACTTGCTACCTCTTTTACCAATTCATATGGTGCTTGTAACTCTTTCGCCGCTACGTATAACTCCTCTTCGCGCATTGAAGACAAGCGTCTAATTTCACCAGCGATAGTTCGCATATGAGTTGTTGCGTTGGAAACATCGCCAGTGCCAGCTTCACCTTTTGAGCGAATCATGGCAGCGCCCTCATTAATTCGTCGCAGCGCTTCACCTAAATTTGTTGCTCCACAAACAAAAGGAATTGTGAAATTCCATTTATCGATGTGGTGTGAGTAATCAGCCGGAGTTAAAACTTCAGACTCATCAATGTAATCAACACCTAAACTTTGAAGTATTTGTGCTTCTACAAAATGTCCAATACGAGCCTTGGCCATAACAGGAATTGAAACAGCAGCTTGAATTTTTTCAATCATATCTGGATCAGACATTCGGGCAACGCCACCTTGAGCTCTGATGTCAGCAGGTACACGTTCAAGTGCCATCACAGCAACAGCGCCTGCGTCTTCGGCAATTTTGGCTTGAGCAACATCAACAACATCCATAATGACGCCGCCTTTTAGCATTTCTGCCATTCCGCGTTTTACTCTTGCGGTTCCAGTTTCTTGAACCATTGCTCCCCCAAATTAAAGCCTGCTCCGATAGAGCCAAAGTCTACTAAGAAATAAAGATTTCGCGCTCCCACCTTAATGGCTTAATTGACCGCATAACTTAAAACTGGTGGCGCACTGCTCAAAAAAACCCATGTTTTACCGGGAGTGAGATTCATATCATTTCCTTCAAGATCCATCCACCTAGTAAAGGTCTCTGCGCTACTGCGTTCCCATCTGATCGCAAGGGCTTTTCCATCACGGAGTAAATATGCATCTCCAGAACCAGTTGTGATTGAAAGCGGAGTGATTCCTCCAAACTTATCACCGTAAATCGAATCTTCGATTCTTACATTCTGCACAATCGCATTTTCGATTAACAATGGTTGCTGCGTTGAGTCCACATTTAACTTATTGTTAAAGTAGATGCTCCATTTTTTTAAAATCTCATCCCATTTTAATTCATATGTTGCACGTGGCCAATTAATTTTTATTGAATTCAATTCCTTGGCTAACTCTGAAGCTTCGCCAAAAACCCAAGGTGACTGCTTTAAAGTTACCAAATCCATTTTATAAGTGTCCACTGCCCTTGTTAGAAGTAGTGATGGATATAAAATCATGTTTACTGGTCCATTCCTATCTGGATCACGATCAAAAATTGAAGGTGGGTTCCGTTCGGCTGATAAATTATTTAAATTAGCCTGTGCAAGAACTGGTCTCATCTTTGTCTGTGAACCACTGTAAGCGAAGGCGATTCGCCCAAACGGGGCCAGTAAATCAATATCTGAAATTCTTGCCGATCTAACAGGGCCAATTACCGCTGGCAGTTTCGAAGAGTAAATTGCCAACAATCGCGTTAAGCCTGACTCCACCTGCTCTACATAAACTAAATCCGCATCTTGCAAACCAATTTGTGGATGGGCCGCTTGGGTATCATCGATTTTAACGGCAAGTAATACATCATTTGATCCTTCTTGACCGGTTAGATAATTAAGCTGCGGCGCAACATCTTCTCCGCCGCCTAACTTCACAGATGGAATAGATCCAGAGTTAATGAATAGGAGTACTGGTATTAAAAGTGCTGCAACTACTAAAACTGTGCGAAATTTTTTCAAAGCGCATCATCCTCAAAACCATATTTAACTGGAAGTGGTGCCTTTCCTGCCAATCTAAACAATCGAATAAAAACTTTATTCCGAACGTTGCGTGCGGCATTAACTGATTCTAAATGCAGATTAATGGCTAATCTAATTTTGCTGGTGATATCAGATAATTCAATTAATAGTTCAGATGGCAGCTCTAGCGTTTGATCATAAGCAATTTCTTGAATAATTTTCAGAGCTTCAGAGAGAACGCTCTCCGCCTCTGACCGATCAGCAATTTCAGCATCACGGGCAGTGTGCGCAGAAGTTGAGATTAAGAATGCCGTTGCTGGATCAATATTAGATTCACGAACGATTTCAGTGGCAATGGCTGCACGTTTTTGCAATAGTGAATCCAAAGTAGCCCAGGATGTTTCAACTCTATGATGTAATCGATCTAATCTTGATGCCGAGAAAGTTAGGTACCAAAAGATTAAAAGTACTAAAACCGCTATGAGTATTTGATTTAAGTTCATTTTCTACCTTCGGCTCCAAAATCTGTTATCTGAATTTAATCCAACCTTCTCATTTCCAGCCATCGCCATCTCATAAACAGTCAGTATTTGCTCTGCAACAACCTGCCAATCATATTTTTGCGAGCTTAATTTTCCTTGAGTACTTAATTCCTTTTGCTTCTGAGTATCTCGTAGTAAGCCAATAACAACTTTTGCTAGATCGGCGCTGTCCTCATTTTTAAAAAGTAAACCACTGTCACCATTTTCTAGCACAGCTTTAAAGGCAGGAATATCACTTGCAACTACCGGAGTGCCCGCAGATAAAGCTTCGGTTAAAATTATGCCGAAGGATTCACCGCCAGTATTTGGTGCCACGTAGATATCAATTGATTTCAATAAAGAAGCTTTCTCTTGCTCGGTTAGAAATCCAAGAAAAACTATTCGATTTCTAAGGCCAATATCTAGATTCTTTACAAACTCATCGCCATCTCCTGGGCCAGCTATTAATACCCTCACATCTGGAATAAATCTTGCAATAATCGGTAGTGCAGCAAGAAGAACTTGTAATCCCTTTCTCGGCTCCTCAAACCTTCCTATAAATCCCAATGTATTCGGGTTGCGCCAATGAATTGTTGGCTGCGCATTTGCATACTGAGATCCTTCGATTCCATTTGGTATTACTACCGCATCAGTATCAAAGTGGTCCTTCAGTGTTTGTCTCGCACTCTCACTAACTGCAATTCGAGCAGTTAACTTCTCAACGATCGGCTCAAGGATTGGACCAATTGCATAAATCGCTTTTTGTTTAGGGGATGAAACATGGAAGGTGCCAACCATTGGACCAGTTGCTGCAGAGCATGCCAGTAATGAAAGAGATGGAATTGCTGGCTCATGCAGATGTAATAAATCAAAATCTCCTTGGGCGATCCACTGTTTCACTCGAGAGCTAGCAATGGGTCCAAATAAAACACGTGCTACTGATCCATTAACTGGAATTGAAATTGGCTTGCCAGCATTTACTACCCAGCCCTCTTGAATGCTCTCTTCATTGCTGACGGGTGCAAAAACCGATACCTGGTGTCCTTCATCAAGTAAATGGCGAGTGAGCTCGCGAATATGTGTTTGAACTCCACCCGGAGAATCCCAACCATATGGGCAAACCATTCCTATTTTAAATTTCTTCATCGATCCAAATCCGTTGCAACATATGCCAATCCACTGTGGATGATTTAATCCCGGTCGCAAAATTATTGGCCATTAACTGAGTTAATTTTTCAACTTTCTCTTCCATACTACCTTCAGTAGGAATTGGTCCTATATTTTGAAATTCAATATGTATTCCATTCTTTGTGTATCTAATGAAAGCTGAGATAAAGGCTGATTTTGAATCTAGAATCAATCGAGCCGGACCAGATGGCATTTTTGCTACTCCATTAAAGAAACTAACTTCGATCCCATTCTTGGACAAATCTCGATCGGCAACTAAAGCTACTAATTTTCCAGCGCTAAGCCGGCTTCGTAAGGTTGGCATTACTTTTTCTTCGGTATGTAAGACTTCAATTCCAATACTTTCTCGGTATGCTAAAAATTTTAGGAATATTTGCTCTGGCTTGAGTTTTTCTGCAACCGTAGTCAGATTTATGCCAGTTGAGCAAAAATAAGCTGCTGCATGATCCCAGTTGCCGGCGTGGGGTAGAACGACTAAACAACCCAGCTTACTAGCGATCGGATCTCGAAGTAAATTCTCATTCGAAACAGTTGTCGTTGAAATTATGCGCTCAGAGCTCCATTTATTTAATCTAAAGGTGTCAATCCAGTACCTTAAATATGATCGCATGCCCTCTTTAGTTAAGGCAGTTAAGGATTCAGGGTTTAGTGTTGGCTGCACACGGGCGTAATTATTTTTTAACCGCTTAACTCCTTTACCATTTTTCTTAAATAAATAATCTGATATCTGATTTGCTAAGCCGTAAGCAATCTTTTCTGGAAGAATGCCGATAATTCGCCATGCGAGCAAATAGCCAAGGTACATTTCTTACTTACTTCCCTGGTACACAATCCATAATCTTTGAAATACTGTGATTGTCGAGATGATTGCTAATGCATAGATCCCGATCGACACAGCATTGCTTACTCCTAAGCCATACAAACCATATGCGGTCAGAATCAAAATTGTCCGCTCTGCCCTCTCGGCAAAGCCGCCATTACAGGCAATTTGTAAAGATTCTGCCCTAGCTTTTATATAAGAAACTAAGAAGCTGGCAGCGATAGCTGCTAAAAATATATTTGTTAACTCTTCATTTCGGCTTGAAAAATAAATTAATCCTCCGATTAAAATAGCCGCATCACTAATTCGATCAAGAGTTGAATCTAGCAGCGCCCCCCACTTGCTCTCCCCTTTTTTCGATAACCGAGCAACAGTTCCATCAAAGAGATCAAATAGAACGAAGATAGTTACAAACGTAATTCCAACTAAGAATTGGCCCTTACTAAAGAAATAAAGTGCACTTATCGAGGTGCCTAATCCACCAATTGTTGAGATCCAATTAGCGCTAACGCCAATTCTGATCAGAAATCTTGCAAAAGGTTGAATAATTTTGACGACAGGATCTCTAAAGCTGCTTTGCAACATAAATACCATCGTAGGCTTAGGACCGATGCCAAACCTAATCAACGCACGCTATCTATTGGGAGATCACTCCCTGAAAGCGGTAATCGCCGACCACTTGGCACTGACCGAATCTGATGATTTCCCAGATGCCGCAGCTGAAGTAGTTGTAATAATTGCAAGTGCGAAAGATGGAATTTCTCAAAATTTAATAAACGATTGGGCCTCATTTCGAGAAAGGTATATCCCCGTAATCGTTTTGATTTTAGATTTTGAAACTGGAGAAGTTGATTTCGAGGATATGAGTGCAATTGTTGGAAAGATGTTAGAACCAGTTGTAACTCCTTATCTAGTTTTACATGCCGACAACGGTGATCCAACAGCGCTAATAAATCTAGAGGATTTAAAAATTAGTAATTACTCTGATAATCAAAGAGTCCAACAAGACAGTGATCCTGAACATCAAGAGCTAGTTGCAGATTTTGCTGATGAGTTAAAGCTTTCTTTGCAGGAAGGTGGCTGGGAGCAGTTTGTTCAGGGATTAATCGTTCCAGCAATTCCGATGATTCATAAGAATAATTTAGGCTTGGCCGAACTAAAGAGGTTTTTAGATCTGATCCCAAGCCGCAGCTAATTGCGCTCTAGATTCACTTAGTAATTGTGGAATGACCTTAGTTTTTCCAATGATCGGCATAAAGTTGGCATCCCCGGACCATCTTGGTACTAAGTGCTGATGAATATGGCCGGCAATTCCTGCGCCAGAGACTGCGCCTTGATTAATACCGATATTAAAGCCCATCGCATTTGAAACCTTTCGAACAACCTTCATCGCATGGGCGGTAAGTTCGGAGATTTCATTTAGCTCAGCTTTTGTTAACTGCGTTAGATCAGCAACATGGCGATTGGTGCAAATCAACAAGTGCCCAGCGTTGTATGGATACAAATTCATCACTACATAAGCATCTATTCCCCGAAAAACAATCAATGCCTCTTCATCACCTAACTTTAAAATTTTACAAAATGGGCATTCAACATCGTTACCAGGTAATGGTCGGTTTTCCCCATCTAGGTAACTCATACGGTGTGGTGCCCATAAACGCTGCCAAGCATCTGGCATTCCTGCGCCACCTGACATGGCAGATTCACTCATTTAGATTTGGGATCTATTTTTGATTGCAGCCATCACTTCAGAAATAGCCGCTGAAATTTGTATGCCGTTTTTCTGATCACCATTTCGATATCTAAAAGATACGGTGCCAGCAGCTTGATCTTCCTCACCGATAATCATCATGTATGGAATTTTTTCAAGTTGAGCATTTCTTATTTTTTTCTGCATCCGATCATCTGATGAATCTATTTCGGCGCGAATTCCAGATTTCTTAAACTCCTTGATTACCTCTGCTAGATAAGGCTGAAATGCTTCAGCAACTGGAATTCCTCGAACTTGAACTGGCGCTAACCATGCTGGGAATGCTCCTGCATAGTGCTCTGTAAGCACGCCAAAGAATCTTTCAATCGATCCGAATAATGCTCGGTGAATCATTACGGGCTGTTGTTTTGTTCCATCCGCAGCCG
>JBIIXT010000077.1:0-3724 GCA_044347205.1 Candidatus Nanopelagicus sp.
TACTCATTAGTTCCTGCAAATCTGCCAGAAGAGAAGGCTGAATAACAAAGTAAATGGCAAGAACAGTTCTGCCCAGTGGGCTTCGAATAGTCACTGAAGAGGAAAGATCTGTTCGTTCTGCTGCTTTTGGTATTTGGGTAAATGTTGGCTCCCGCGATGAATCACTTTCAACTGCGGGAGCTTCTCATTTTCTAGAGCACCTACTTTTTAAAGGAACAAAAACTCGCACCTCACTAGAAATCTCCTCATCAATTGAGGCGGTCGGTGGTGAAACAAATGCATTCACATCAAAGGAGTACACCTGCTTTTATGCACGTGTAATCGATAAAGATTTACCACTTGCAGTTAATGTAATTAGTGATTTGATCACATCATCTGTGGTTAAACCAGCCGATGTTGATGCTGAGCGCAAGGTAGTACTGGAAGAGATCGCAATGCGCGATGATGACCCCAGCGATTTAATTCATGATCTATTTTTAGAAAAGTATTACGGTGATACTCCACTTGGCCGTCCGATTCTAGGAACCGTTAAATCCATTAATGAGATGTCCCGCAGTACGGTCTTTAATTACTATCGCAAGCGCTATCGCCCGCAAGACTTAGTAGTTGCAGTTGCTGGAAATATTAAACATAAAGAGGTTGTCCGTTTGGTTGAGGATGCCTTAGGCAAAGATAACTTTCTAGATCAGCCAAAGGCTGATTATGAGATTCGATCATCTGGTCCGGTCAAAGTGCCAGGCCGCGGGCAAGTGACATTACTTGATCGCAAAACTGAACAAGCACATATTGTTTACGGAGTAGAAGGTGTGGCTCGAAATGATAAACGCCGGTTTGCTTTAAGTATTTTAGCTACCGCACTCGGTGGCGGAATGTCATCAAGATTATTTCAAGAAATTCGCGAGAAGCGCGGCTTGGCTTACTCAACATATGCATACAGTCAACAATTTGCTGGCAGTGGAGTTTTATCTTTTTATGTGGGATGTAAACCAGATCGTGCGATCGAGGCGACTAAAATTATTCAAGACATTTTGCATGATGTTGCAGAAAAAGGATTAACCCAAGAGGAGATTCTGCGGGCAAAGGGCGCCGTCTCTGGCTCATTAGTTTTAAGCCAAGAGGACACTGGCTCTCGAATGACACGAATTGGTAAGAGTGAGTTGGTCTACGGTGAAATTATGAGCTTTGATCAAATTCTGCAGGAGATTGCAGATGTAACACCAGATCAAATAAAGGAAATTGCCCGCCAAAGCTTGCCAACATCTCCTACCCTTGCGGTAGTGGGACCATTTAGATCTAAAGCTAAATTTGAAGGGTTGATCAAATGAAGGTTGCAGTTCTAGGTGCCAAGGGAAGAATGGGCACAGAAGCAGTTACTGCAATTAGTGATGCTAAAGATTTGCAGTTAGTTGCGCAATTAGATTTAGGTGATTCATTAGATCAATTAGTAACAAGTGGCGCCCAAGTGGTTGTTGATTTCACTCATCCAGATGCAGTAATGAAAAATCTTGAGTTTGCTATTACAAATGGCATAAATGTTGTAGTTGGCACAACCGGTTTTGATGATGCAAAGCTCGCAAAATTAAAAACCTTGCTAGCTGCTAATCCAAAGGTAGGAGCCCTGATTGCGCCAAACTTTGCATTAGGTGCGGTATTAATGATGCAATTCTCGCAGGTAGCAGCTAAGTACTTTGAATCAGTTGAAATAATTGAGCTCCACCATGCAAATAAGGTAGATGCTCCATCTGGTACTGCAATTCGAACTGCGCAAATGATTACTGATGTTAGAAAGCAAAATAGCAAGGCCGCGATGCCAGATGCAACTAAAGATGCAATTGCTGGTGCACGTGGTGCAACCGTTGGAGATGTGCCAATTCATTCTGTTCGATCACATGGCTATGTTGCCCATCAAGAGGTTATTTTTGGCGATCCAGGTGAGACTCTTTCAATTAGACATGATTCAATTAATAGAGCAGGATTTATGCCAGGAGTATTGCTAGGTGTTCGTGAAGTAGTAAAGCATCCAGGTTTAACAGTAGGCCTGGAAAAATTTATGGAGAGAATTTAAATGAGCAAGATACTTATGTATGGCGCAGAATGGTGCGGAGATTGCCGCCGCTCAAAGCGATTTTTAGATTCAAATAATGTTGCCTACGAATATGTTGATGTTGAGGCAGATGCAACAGCTAGCGATAAGGTCATTGAGATCAATGGTGGCCAGCGCTCAATTCCAGTAATCATTTTTGAAGATGGCACGCACTTAACTGAGCCATCAGATGCTGCGCTTAAGTCAAAGCTAGAAGAGCTAAAAGTTCTTTAAAACCAGTTGTAAATAGCGGCGCTGGTAATAGCGGCGCCGACTACCACAATTGGAAAAGATGCTTTAAATTTAAGCAGCACTAGCGCCACTGCAACACCGGCTAAGCGTTGATCAACTACTAACTCTTTTTTATCTCCAACGGTTTGCACTGCAACTAATGCGCTAAGTAAGACGATTGGCACCAAGGTATTAACTCGCATAAATCTTGGTTTATTCAACCAGCGCTCCGGTACTGAGTGACCAATATACTTATTTAAAAACGCAGTAACGCTTGCGCCAATTACTGCGATCCAGATCGGCGTCATTTTTTCCACCCAAATATCACAGCAAGTAAAACAGTTGTAATAATCGGTACCCCTGCTGGAGTCAGGGGAGTAAGCAATAAGGCAAGTGCGATCGCACTTGCACACACCACAAACTGCAACTTATTTTTAAGGCGTGGCCAAACCAGTCCACAAAAGGCTGCCGGAACTGCTGCGTCTAATCCCCAAACTGCTGGATCACCGATCGCACTTGCACCTAATGCGCCAAGGAAGGTAAATAGATTCCAGAATATATACACGCCAATTCCAGTGACATAAAAACCACGTTTACGCTCGGCATCATTATCTTGCAAGGTAGCAACAGCTGTTGATTCATCAATTGTAATTTGTGCAGCAAGCACACGATTTAAGCCAGTGACCTTTAAAATCGGCGCCATCTGTAAGCCGTAGAGTGCGTTGCGAAAACCTAATAATGTGGCGGTTGCAATCGCGCTAATTGCTGAACCACCGGCGCCCATAATTCCAACAACGGCAAATTGTGATGCACCCGAGAAGAGCAAAATTGATAAGAGACAACTCTGTAATATTGAAAAGCCGGCGGTCACACCAGCTGCGCCAAAGGCTGCGCCATACAAACCAACGGTGAAGGCAACACTGATTCCAGTTCGATCTACCTGATTTGTTCGCGGATTAAACCTGCCTGTGACTGACACGCCGCTATCTTAATCCAAGGGATCGGCAATGCACGAAGGTAGGGTCGCAGGCATGAGCGAGGAAATCCAATTTAGAGATGATGTTTCGGTAGAACTAGTTAAATCTAGTGCCAGTGATGCCGATGTTATTTGGGCAGCACGTGTTTCAACTGCTGGTGATAAATCACTTGAAGATGTTGGCGCCGATGCATCAAAATCTGAAGGCTTAATTAATTACTTAGCTCGCGAGCGCCATGGTTCACCATTTGAACATACCTCAATGACATTTTTTATCTCAGCCCCAATATTTGTTTTCCGTGAGTTCATGCGCCATCGCATCGCTTCCTACAATGAAGAGAGCGGTCGCTACCGCGAGCTTCGTCCAGTTTTTTATGTGCCAAGTAAGGATCGTAAATTAGTTCAGATTGGAAAGCCTGGTGCGTATTCATTTA
>JBIIXT010000024.1:0-12997 GCA_044347205.1 Candidatus Nanopelagicus sp.
CCATAAGACCAGATCATGTGCTCCTCTGGAAATTGGGAAATATATTTTGTCTTAGAACATGGCCAGGTAACATCATCTTGGCCAGGTGCAAGTGGTGATCCAACAGAATGTAGCGCTTTCACAAAAACCGCATCGGTGCCCATCGCAGCTAACGCCTCACTGCCCATCCGAGCCATAATTCTCATAGATGCAACCACGTAGGCGCTATCGGTAATTTGAACACCAAACATTGGATTCTTTGAATTTATAGGGCCCATGCAAAATGGAATAACAAACATTGTGCGACCACTCATTGCTCCGTCATAGAGTCCAGTCATTATCTTTTTCATCTCAGCAGGTGCCATCCAATTATTCGTTGGACCAGCATCTGATTCATTAGTTGAACAAATAAATGTACGATCTTCAACACGGGCGACATCTGATGGATCAGAGGCGCACCAAAAAGAGTTAGGTTTTTTCTTTAATTTAACCAAGGTCCCAGATTCAACTAATCGGGTAGTTATTCGATTCCATTCACTTTCAGAGCCATCACAGATATAAACCGCATCTGGTTTTGTTAGAGCTGCCACCTCTTGGATCCAACTTCGCAACTGCGCATGTTTGATTGCAGAAAGATCTGCACTTGCAGTTGTGATCATCATTGATCCCATCCAATAAATACTTCAACTTCGAAGTTTGTTAGAGATGAAGGTTACGACTATTTTTTTACTTTAGGTGGGGATTAAGCAGGATTTTCTGTCTGTCCGCTCACATTTAACTCATCAGGAGTGTTATGAACCCCCTTCAGATCACCCGCAGGTCGGGCACCATTTAATTTATGGCCAGCACCATCTCGTTGAAGTGGGCGAACGGCTTTACTCCAATCAGGTGGCACAACACCTAGTACACCTTTTTGGAAATCATCAAATGCCTTTAAAACTTCAGCTTTTGTATTCATTACAAAAGGACCCATCCAAGCAACACTTTCTTTAATTGGTTGTCCACCTAAAATTAAAACATCCATCTGTGGTGATCGAGACTCTTGAACGTTGTCAGCTGAAATAACAATTACATCACCATCGCGATAAGTAACTAATTGACCTGTCTTAATTGGAGTCTTCTCTTCACCAACAAAGCCATTTCCATGAAGTACGTAAGCAAGTGCGTTGTAATTTGGATTCCATGGCAGACGAAGTTGGGCACCTGGTTGTAAAGTTGCATGCACAATTGTGATTGGTGTTTGAGTTGAGCCCGGGCCTTTATGCCCAGCAAGTTCACCAGCAATAACTCTAAGAAGCGCACCGCCATCAATTGAGGATAACAAGGCAACATCTGAAGCCCTTAAATCTTGATAAGCCGGCGGTGACCATTTCTTTTCAGCCGGCAAATTTACCCAAAGTTGAAAACCATGAAACAAACCACCACTCATAACTAAATGCTCTGGTGGAGTTTCAATATGTAAAATTCCAGCACCCGCTGTCATCCATTGGGTATCACCATCTGAAATTGTTCCGCCACCACCGTGGTTGTCATAGTGATCAAAGATTCCATCAATTATGTAGGTAACTGTTTCAAAGCCGCGATGTGGGTGCCATGGTGTTCCTTTTGGTTCACCCGGTGCGTATTCAACCTCACCCATTTGATCTAGGTGAATAAATGGATCTAAATCTGCTAAATCAACGCCAGCAAATGCGCGACGAACTGGAAAGCCTTCACCCTCATGTCCTTGGGGCGCAGTTGTTACAGATTTAACTCTGCGCGATCTGGCAACTGGATCTGCAACTACTCGGGGTAAAACGGTGATATCGGCAACGGTTACTGCTGGCATCTTTACATCCTTCTTAAATAATCAAATTTACTAAAGCTATTACAGCGCTTTCAGTGCTGATACTACTTTGGTCAAAGACTCTTTCGCATCTCCAAATAAAAGCGTGGTCTTAGCATCGTATAAAAGTTCATTTTCAATACCGGCAAAGCCAGGGCGCATCGAACGCTTTAAGAAAATTACATTGCCCGCCTTATCAACATCCAGGATTGGCATGCCATAAATTGGGCAACCAGGTGTGGTCTTTGCTGCAGGGTTGACCACATCATTTGCACCTACAACTAATACAACATCAGTTTGTGGGAAGGTGGGATTAATCTCTTCCATCTCAACTAATTGTTCATACGGAACATTTGCTTCAGCGAGTAACACATTCATATGTCCTGGCATGCGTCCAGCAACTGGGTGAATTCCATAAGCAACATCAATACCTTTAGTTGCTAGAAGATCAGCTAATTCGCGAACTGTGTGCTGGGCTTGTGCAACCGCTAGACCAAAGCCGGGCACGATAACAACACGTTGTGCGTAATTAAGCAGGATTGCAACATCATCTGGTGAACCAGATTTAACTGGCCGCACCTCTGTGGCACCTGTTGCTGCTGATGCTTTAGCGGTGAATGCGCCAAATAAAGTTCCAAATAAAGATCGACCCATTGCTTGTGCCATTAAACGAGTCAGGATTGTGCCGGATGCACCAACTAAGGTACCGGCAATTATTAACATGGTATTTTCAAGTACATAACCACTTGCTGCAACAGTTAAGCCGGTAAAAGCGTTTAATAGTGAGATCACAATTGGTACATCTGCGCCACCAACTGGCAACACAAATAAGATTCCAAATAATAGGGAAAGCAGACCATTAATTAGTAGTGGTGATGTGCCACCTGATGCAATTACCCAACCACCAGTTGCTAGAACTGAAACTGAAGAAAGTGCGATTAATTGGCGACCAAATGGCAAAATTACTGGGCGAGTAGTCATTAATTCTTGTAACTTTAAGAAGGTCACAATTGAACCAGAGAAGGAAACGCAACCAACAATTACAGTAAAGACAGTTGCAACAACCTGCGCCACGGTTGCATTTTCTCCTAATTTTAAATACTCAACAATTGCCACAAGTGCGGCAGCGCCGCCACCAACACCATTAAATAAAGCTACTAATTGTGGCATTTGAGTCATCTGAACTCTGCGGGCCGCAGGCACTCCGACTATTACGCCAAATGCAATCGCACCAAGAATTAATGGCAGGTTATTAAGCCCTTCGCCATTATTGGCGTAAAAGAAAACAATTACAGTTGCGATGGTCGCACCAAAGGCACCAATTAAGTTTCCGCGTCTGGCTGATTTTGGTGAGGACAATCCCTTGAGCGCCAAAATAAAACAGATACCAGCTAATAATCCAATTAGATCATACATATTGCGGCTCATTAATTTTTACCGCCAGCTTCATCACTTTGCTTTTTTACTTTTGGCTTGCCCTTAAACATTTGCAACATTCGATCTGTTACGACAAAGCCACCAACCATATTGATTGTGGCAAGAACTATTGCAATAGTAGATAGTGTCAGCTCTAAGGTTGTTTTTGAGTGATCTGCCACAATAATTGCGCCAACTAAAATAACGCCGTGAATCGCATTTGCACCGCTCATTAATGGGGTGTGTAGTGTTGTTGAAACTTTTGAGACAACTTCAAAGCCAACAAATATAGATAGAAAAAATATGGCTAACAGCGCTAACTCGGTACTCATTATTTACTCCGCTCTCGCTTGGCGCCAGCATGTGTAAGTGCGGCAGAATCAATAATCTCATCGGTGAAATCCGGGAGAATCTCACCAGTTGGTTTTCCGTCAACATTTTTGCTCATCAATAGAAGAAGATTTACAACATTGCGAGAGAACAACATTGATGCGTGATACGGCAGTTGGCTTGGTACATCTTTGCCGCCCCACATCGTTACACCTGCACTAGTTGTAATTACCTCTCCAGCAACACTTCCTTCAACATTTCCACCACTCTCGGCTGCAAGGTCAACAATTACTGAACCTGGTTTCATTTGCGCCGCCATTTGCGCAGTTACTAATCGTGGCGCAGTGCGACCTGGAACTGCAGCGGTTGTTATCAATACATCTGCTTCTGCAATATATGGTGTCAGCAAATCACGTTGTTTGGCAGCGCGCTCTTCGGTCATCTCGCGGGCGTAACCACCAGCACCTTCTAATGCTTCTAATTCAAGGGTAATAAATTTTGCGCCCATTGATTTAACTTCATCTGCAGAGGCGGGGCGAACATCATATGCGCTGACAACTGCGCCTAAACGCTTTGCAGTTGCAATTGCTTGTAAGCCAGCAACACCTGCTCCTAATACAACTACCTTTGCCGGCGTAACAGTGCCAGCTGCAGTCATTAACAATGGAAAAAACTTTGGTGATAATTCAGCGGCAACTAATGATGCTCGATAGCCAGCACATAAGGCTTGTGAAGTAAGTGCATCCATTGATTGAGCGCGAGAGATTCGGGGAACCGATTCAAGTGAGAAAGCGGTAACGCCAGCGCTTACAGCGGCAGTAATTGACTCCGCAGAACCAGTTGGAGATAGAAAGGAGATTGTGATGGTGCCTTTTTTAAGTGAGTTCATTTGCGCCGGCGTTAATGGCTGAACTGATAAAACTACATCGGCATCCTTTAATACATCACCAGATTTAATTTGCGCACCCGCAGCAATAAAATCTTGATCAGATGCTTGCGCAGTTAAGCCAGCACCAGATTCAATGACTACTTCAAGTCCAGCTTTTGTTAATTTAGAAATAATATCTGGAACTAGGGCAACCCGTTTTTCACCATCTTTAATTTCTTTGGGAACGGCTACGCGCATGTGGTAAATCTACCCCAATTTAATTCTTACCTAACTTATTTCTTTGAACCGCCGTGATTTCCGCTTAAATCTCCACGCGTTAGATGAAATAACAAAGCCTGAATTGTGGTTCGGCGGTGAAATGCTTGGCGCCAGATAACAGATTTTGCGCCATCAATCACATCAGCGCTGACCTCTTCACCTCTGTGCGCGGGTAAGCAGTGCATAAATATTGAATCTTTAGCACTGAGTTTCATCAATTTATCAGTCACTGCAAATGGTGATAGCGCAGCAAATTTTTCACTTCTATCCGATTCTGAATCACCCATCGACATCCAAACGTCGGTGTATAAAACACTGGCATCTTTCGCAGCAGCTACTGGATCATTAATAACTTCCACAGTGCCGCCAGATTTTTTAGCAATTAACTGTGCCTGTGCTACTTGCTCTGGATTTGGCGCCCACTTTCCAGTTGGAGTTGCAACAACAACATGTGCACCCATAGTTGCACCCATGATCATCCAAGCATTAGCCATATTGTTGCCATCACCTAAATAAACAAATTTTCGATTTGAAATATCTTTGCCAAAATTTTCACGAATTGTTATCCAGTCAGCCAGCAGTTGCGTTGGATGATCATCATCAGTTAAGGCATTAATTACTGGAATGGTTGCAAATTTTCCAAGCTCATCAACATCAGATTGCGCAAAGGTGCGCACAATTAAAGCATCACAAAAGCCAGAGATAATTTTTGCCGTATCAGCGATAGTTTCACCGCGACCAATTTGCAGATCCTCACCGCGCAAGAAGATTGGTGAGCCACCTAAGTGAGCCACTGCAGTCTCTGATGCCAATCTGGTGCGAGTTGAAGATTTAGTCATATATATGGCAACAGTTTTCTTTGATAGATGCTTCTTCGCAGATAACGGCTTCTGCGCAAATTTTGCCGCCGTCTTGAGTAGTACCTCAATATCTGACCTAGATAAATCAGAGCTGCGAAGTAGATTCTTCATTAGGTAAGCCTAATCGCTTCCCGCTAGATCAGGATAATATTTACGCATGGGCTTTCTCTCTGATCTACTCGAAAAAACCAAGCCATCTGATACCCCGCTAAGTATCGATGAGGGTGATCACGAGCGGTTTTCGCATTATGTAGATAAGAATAAAATCACCGAATCTGCTGTTACTGGGAAAGCGGTGCGAGCTTTATGTGGCAAGAAGTGGATTCCAAACCGAGATCCACAAAAATTTCCAGTGTGTCCAACATGTAAAGAGATCCACGCTTCCTTGAAGTAAATTTTAAGCTTCACCCGATAACCTAAATTGCATGAGGAAGTTTGCTATCGGTGTATTTGCAATGATCTTTGCAATTTCAGCGACCGTGATTTCACCAGCTACTGCAGATAATCCACCACGCAGAATTGTCTCCGGTTGGCTAGATGGCTCACCAACTGTTTATTTACCTTCAGTTGATCAAAACTTTAAGTATGAGGTAATTAAAGATGTATCACCATTTTGGTATGGCTTATTAAGTGAATCAAATATTCGCGATAAGTACACCTTAGGGCTCTATACAAAACCAATCACAGTTGCCATCGCTGATTTAAGAAGTCGTGGCTTAGTTATTTTGCCAACTATTACAGATGATCAACCGGTTCGAGTACTGGCTGGAATTTTAGCAAATGAATCAAAGCGGGCAGTTTTAGTAAAAAGTATTCGTGATTTAGTTGCTAAGTATAATTATGATGGAATTGATTTAGATTTCGAAAAGTTTTATGCCAAAGGTGAAACTCGGGCAAATTGGGTAGCGATGAAACCAAACTGGGTTTCATTTATAAAGGAGTTATCAACAGTATTACATGCAGATGGAAAATTATTATCTGTTACAACACCACCAGATTTTGATAAGGCAACTAAAAGAGCTGGAAATTGGGTGTATGCCTGGGCTGAGATGGGGCCATATATTGATCGGCTGCGAATTATGGCTTACGACTACTCAACAACAACTGCTGGCCCAATTGGTCCATTAGATTGGACTGAAGATGCAATTAAGTATGCGGTAACACAAATGCCAGCTTCAAAAGTTTACGTCGGAATTCCTGGTTACGGTAGAGATTGGATTACAAAAGTAGATGGATCTTGTCCTACCGCTTTTGCTGCATCAATTGTGGTCGGTGGAAGAGCTGCTTTATCAATGAAGGATGCAGTTAATTTACCAACTGTTTATGGTGGCGCCGCAAAGTACAACTCAACTTATGCTGAAAATTCTTTTGTTTACCGCAAGCAGTACACAGATCCAACAAATAGTGCAATCACATGTTCTGCAACCAGAACTGTTTGGTATCCAGATGAGCGTTCTTACGCCGCACGTGCTGCGCTCGTTGGAAAGTATCGGTTAGGTGGAATAGCAGTATGGACATTTGGTAAGGAGACACCAGCAGCAGCGCAGGCAATTACGACAGCAGCCAAAGCGATTGCACCCGATGTAGTTGTTTCTGTTATGAGTACAGATTTGTCACAAATTGATTACGGCAGCACCTTTAATTTAACTGGCACATTTAAATTGCCGGATAAAACTCCAATCGCAGGTTTAAATGTTCGATTTGAAGTTAAGAGTGCAACTGAGACAACCTGGCGCAGTATCGCTGCGGGAACTACAGATGCAAATGGTGTTGTTACATCTGCGGCAGTTTTGGGTCAAAAAAGTCAGATCAGATTAGTAAGTGAACTGAGTTGGGAGCGACTAGAAGGAAAGAGTGCTGAGAAAGAAATTGCAGTTGTGCCAAGAATTAATTTAGCGCTGCCAACTTCAGTTAAAGCAAATGGTAATTATGAGGTCAGTGGACAGATCCTGCCCGCAGCAGCTCCAGTTAATGTCACGGTGAAGCGCAATGGGGCAGTTTTTGCTAACTTGATTACAGATCGAAGCGGGGCGTTTAAATTTATAATCTCAGAAAAAGAGGGCGGTCTGCCTACGTATCAAGTACTCATCGCCGCTAGCGCCAAAGCCGAAGCCGCAAGTACCCAGCCGTACTTACTTCTAGTTAGGTAGTTTTCCTTAGATAATAAGGGTGTGAGTACTGAGATTGAAGAGTTATCTGAGCTAGATCTATCCAAATTTTTCGATCGTCCATGGGTATGCATTGTTTGGGATGACCCAGTAAATTTACAAAGTTATGTCACATATGTTTTTATCAAATTATTTGGTTTCAGTAAAGAAAAAGCTAATAAGTTGATGATGCAAGTACACACTGAAGGTAAAGCAGTTGTCTCTGCCGGCTCACGCGAGGCGATGGAAAATGATGTGCAGCGATTACATGAACATGGTTTATGGGCAACTCTGCAAAGGGAAGATCATGGGTGAGTTTAAAGGAACTCCAGCAACTGGTGATTTAACAGTTGCACTAAGCAATGATGAACTTCACATTTTAATTAATCTTGTTGAACAATTACTAGAGTTATTAGGTGAGCGAAACTTTACTCACCATTATCAATCAGATGATCCATTTGCGCAGTTAATGGCTGCGCAGCTAATGAGCATGGAACCGTTGTCTGCGCCAGAGGATCCAGTTTTAAATCGCCTGCTACCAAATGCATATGCTGATCCTGATGCAGCCGATGAGTTTCGAAAATTTACGGAGCCAAGGCTGCGCCAGATTAAACAGCAACACCTGCTTTATCTACGCGAGCAATTAGTGTTTCCAGTTGATCACGAGTTATCAAAGGCTGATATCGCAATTAGTGATGCCCAACAATGGTTACTTGCTCTAAATGATTTGCGCCTGGCACTTGCAGTGCGCCTTGAGGTGAGTGTTGATACCTTTGAAAAGTTTGAATTAATGCCAGATAGTGAGCCAAAGAAATCCTTGTTAGCAGTTTATTTCTGGCTTGGCGGGATTCAAGAAAAACTCCTAGATCACCTATAAAAAAATCCGCGGCCCCCAATTGGAAGCCGCGGATTTTTTACAGTTAAAAAGAAGGCTTAGTGATCGTCCTTCATTCCTTCTGCTACTGACTTCATCTTTGCAATCTTGTAGATTGTTAGACCAAATACACACTTCGCCAAAACGTCTGCGATTGTGTATCCAATTTGGCGATTAACGAATGCGCCAGATGAGGCCGCATTAGCTGAATCAATAATTGGAAGTAAGTATGAAATTGGGTAAACGCCCCATGTTGCGATCAAAAGCAAACGTAGGCGGCCAACAGTTGCGGCTACTCCGTCTGGCTGACGATCTAGAGACTTTGAAAGTTCTACGAATAGAACATAAAGAATGTATAGGAAAGGAAGTGTTGACAGCACACCCCAAATAATCTTGGTGTTTGTGTCAGATGACATTTCTCCTGGGTAACCAAGAGCGATCATCGCAGCTGATGCTGGAACTAGGCGGTTGATCAATGAAGATGCAGCAGCCTTAGCTAGAGCAAGTACAGCAATTACCTCTACAAGTAGAAGAGGTACTGTAAGGATCCAGTCAACGTAGCGGTATGCCTCATTGAATGTTCCTTTTGCGGTTCCAACCTTTAGTGAACCCTCAGCATATGATTCGCTGAATGAGTTGAAGATTCGCCAGTAGTGGTAAGCGGCGATAAAGGTAACCATTGATGACATTACTAATGCAGCACGGTACTTAGGAAGTACGCGTGATTGTGAAACTAGTGTGTAGACGGTACAAGCCAACATCGATATAAGTCCGAATGAAAAGACGTTATAAAGAAGTCCGTATTGACCATCTGTTAATGCAACTGATGTCATTTAAATAGCCTCCATAGGCATTTAATTTGCTCACACCCTTTTGGGTGAAAGCCAGTGGGCTTTGCTAACTCCATATGAGCGTTAGCACTGACCACCTCCCCATAGAATGGTGGTTACTCACAGGTTGGGCAAGGATCGTTGCAGTAATTTCTCAGGTTTCTTGAAAATTTTTAGGTTTTTGAGCGTGCTGGGCCTGAAAACAGGGGGGCTTACACTTACCTCAATGAACTCACCCGCCGCTTCAAATACTCCCGCGCCTACCTCAAGTGCCCCAATTGGCATCTTTGATTCTGGCGTTGGCGGCTTAACTGTTGCCAGAGCGGTGATTGATCAGCTACCTGGTGAGTCAATTCTTTATGTTGGCGATACCGCCCGTGGACCTTACGGTCCCAAATCTTTAGCAGAGGTTAGAAGTTACGCATTAGAGATCATGGATGAATTACTTGCTGCTGGCGTGAAAGCAATAGTAATTGCGTGTAACACAGCAAGTGCGGCAGTTCTTCGTGATGCCAGGGAGCGCTACTCAATTCCAGTAATTGAGGTAATCGCACCCGCTGTTCGTCGAGCTGTATCAGCTAGTAGAAGTGGCAAAGTTGGCGTAATTGGAACAGCGGCAACCATTGAATCAAGTGCTTACTTAGATGCCTTTGCCGCAGCACCACAATTAGAGATTACATCTATCGCCTGCCCATTATTTGTGGAGTATGTAGAGCGTGGTGAAACTTCAGGAAGTGCGATTACTAAGGTGGCCCACGATTATTTAGCCCCATTAATTGCAGCAAAAATCGATACCTTGGTTTTGGGCTGCACTCACTACCCATTATTAACTGGTGTTATCTCATATGTAATGGGAGATGAGGTCACCTTGGTTTCAAGTGCTGAGGAGACAGCTAAGGATTTGTATCGCACCTTGGTTGAGCAAAATTTGTTGAATACTTCAAAATCACCGGTCACCCATAAGTTTGTAGCAACTGGAAATGCAGATAAGTTCAGCGCCTTGGCTCGCAGATTTTTAGGACCAGAGGTAGCTTCTGTTTCTCAAAAAATTTAAAAGTTACACCAAAAAATATATCTAAACGGGGGTAGTGAAAATGGCACGAATTGATGGAAGAGCAGCGGATCAATTACGCAAAATTACCTTTACCCGTAACTGGCTAAATAATGCTGAAGGCTCTGTATTAGTTGAGTTTGGTAATACCCGAGTTTTATGTGTCGCCTCATTCACACCAGGAGTTCCAAGATGGTTAGTTGGTAAAGGTGCAGGATGGGTAACAAGTGAGTATGCAATGTTGCCAAGAGCAACACATACCCGCTCTGATCGCGAAAGTGTTAAAGGAAAATTAGGTGGCAGAACGCAGGAGATCTCAAGATTAGTTGGTCGCTCACTTCGCGGCGTTGTTGATATGAAGGCGCTCGGCGAAAACACAATCGTAATTGATTGTGATGTTTTGCAAGCAGATGGCGGCACGCGCACTGCGGCAATAACAGGAGCTTATGTTGCATTACAAGATGCAATTACTTGGGCAAAGAGCAAAGGACATATAGCACAAGGGGCTAATCCAATTACGCAATCAGTTGCTGCAGTTTCAGTTGGAATTATTAATGGCCTGCCAATGCTAGATCTTTGTTATGAAGAGGATGTAACTGCAGAAACTGATATGAATATTGTCTGCACCGGTGATGGCAATTTTATTGAGGTTCAAGGAACTGCCGAAGGCAAACCATTTGATCGTTCATTGTTAAATGGCTTATTGGATTTAGGCGCGGCTGGTTGTTTGCAGTTAAGTAAGTTACAAGCCCAGGCTTTGGCATAACTAATTAAGCTAAACCAAGTTTTAACGTAAATAGAAAGCTGCGGGAAATTGCAAAAATTAGTTTTAGCAACTCATAATCAAGGCAAGATTAAAGAGTTTGAAAGATTACTTACTGAGCATGCCAGTGAAATTCAGGTTTTAGGATTAAGTGATTTTCCAGATATGCCAGATGTTGCCGAGACTGGGAAAACTTTAAGTGAGAATGCTTTTTTAAAATCTCGAGCGATCGCAAAGTTTACTAATTTGCCAGCGCTAGCTGATGACAGTGGTTTATTTGTAGATTATTTAAATGGCGCCCCAGGTATTTATTCGGCGCGATTTGCTGGATATCAGGGCCAAAATGCGAGTGAACGGGATCGACTAAACATTGAGAGATTATTAAAGGAGCTTAGAAATGTGCCAAAGGCGAACCGTAAGGCGCAATTTAACTGCGCAGTAGCTTTTACCAATCTAAATTTGGAGTTTGAAGTGCAGGAAATCGGCACACTTTCAGGTGAAATCGCAGAAGCGGCGATCGGTGATGCCGGCTTCGGTTATGACGGCGTCTTCATTCCGCAGGGTTTTGAGCAAACACTTGCGCAACTTGGAGCGGGGGTGAAGGACAGGATTAGCCATCGCGGGCTGGCGATGCGTGCCATCGTGCCTATCCTTAGCAAGCATCTCTAATTGCTCATGTATCCTTATGGCTAAGAGTTTTTAAAAAAATCTCATCTAGACAAATATCAGGGTACTGATTCAACTAAGTAAGGGAGTAAATAAGTGGCTGCAAAGAAAACTGCACGCAAGGCGCCAAAAAAAGCTGTTAAGAAAGCTGCAAAGCGTTCAACCGCTAAGCGCTCAACAGCAAAAAAGAGCACTGCTCGCAAAGTTGTTAAAAAGAGTGCAAAGCGTAAGTCAAGTAAGAAATCTGCAACTTACAAAGTTCCACCAGTTCCACTAGGTGGTTCATCTCGTTCATCAGTTTCAACTATTTCAACAACACCAAAACCAGCGACAGGTTCTTATTCTTCAGCTAAGAAAAGTAAATCATCTTCAGGATCAACTAATAAGGTACTAATTGCTGTTGTATTGGGAATAGCGGTGTTAGCAATCGCAGTAATTGCTAGAGGTTCGTCAAGTGATGAGTCAACAACAGTTACGCCAACACCTGTAGCTTCTGAATCAGCAACACCAGTTGCATCAGAGTCAGCTTCTTCAGCACCACTTGCTGCACATGAGGCACCAACAAAGATTGTTGCTCAGTACACAAGCACTGGCGCAACTGTGTTCTGGAAATCTCCTGAGAGTGCAATTGATGGCATTACTGGTTACAACCTAGAACTTCGTGCTGGTAATTCAAGTGAGTGGAAATTGGTTGCAACAACACCAGCTACTCAATTCTCACAAGATATTACAAAATCTGGAACAGATAGTTGGGCGCAGGTTAAAGTCTCAACAGTTTATTCAGATGGCGTAGTAGTTGCTGGAAAGATCTTCGGATTGCCAGGCAGCTGGGAATAATTAAGAGGTTGTAATTTTAATCCCCACCGAGAAATTGGTGGGGATTATTTTTATTCAAAGATTTACTTTATTGGTTTAACCAAAACTTCCAAGATTGCAGCAACATAAGCATCTGAACCAGTTGGGCTTAAATGAACACCATCTGGTGCAAACAACTCTAGCTTGCCTTTGGAAATACGATCCCAATCAATTAATTTTACATTTGCATAATTAGCTGCAACTGAGGAAATAATTTTATTATTTTCCTCTCGCCATGGTCTTGGAACTGCAGT
>JBIIXT010000078.1:0-3562 GCA_044347205.1 Candidatus Nanopelagicus sp.
TGGCGGCAATTTAATTACGATTACCGCGAGTTTCGATCCACAAACTTATGAGTTAGATATGTATCTACTTGATAACGCGCAATGCGCTACCTGTCAGGCCTTATTGACTGCGCCAACACCATCTGATTACACCGCTGCTTGAATTAAGCTTTTCCAAACCTTCGCTCACGCTCGGCATAAATCTCAATAGCTTTCCAAAGTGTGCGCCGATCAGCATCTGGCCAAAGCACATCAAGAAAAACCATTTCAGCATAAGCTGATTGCCACATTAAGAAATTACTAGTTCGTTGCTCACCGGATGAACGTAAGAATAAATCCACATCACTCATCTGTGGTGAATAAAGAAACTTACTAAAGTTTTTTTCAGTAATTGATTCTGGCTTGATCTTCTTACTCTTTATTGCCTTCGAAATCGAAGTAATAGCATCAACAATCTCAGCCCGGCCGCCGTAATTAACACACATATTTAAAGTTAAAACCTTATTAGATTTGGTTAACTCCTCCGCCTCTCGCAGCTCACCTAAAACAGAGCTCCAAAGTTTTTGTTCCCGGCCCACCCAGCGAATACGAACACCTAAATCATTCATCTCATCCCGGCGGCGCCTAATTACATCGCGATTAAATCCCATTAAAAACTTAACTTCATCTGGTGAGCGTCGCCAATTCTCAGTTGAGAATGCATAAGCGCTTAACTCTTTAACGCCAATTTCAATAGCACCATGGACCATATCTAATAACGAGGCCTCACCTGCTTCATGGCCAGCAGTCCTTGGCATGCCTCGCTCTTTAGCCCAGCGACCATTTCCATCCATAACAACTGCAACATGATTTGGAATTTGATCCGCTTTTAACTTTGGAGCTTTAGCACCTGTCCAATGCTCAGTAGGTGCAATGATCTTTTTATTCTTAGCCACGGTTTATTCTCTCAACTAATGGCAAGGAACGTAAACCGCGCTCTAGGTGCCACTGTAAATATGCAGCAATTAACCCCGAAGCTTCACCCCGATTTTTCAACTCACTAGCCATCGCCGACTCCCAATCACCAGTTAATAGATTAGCCATCAGATTAAGGGTTGTCTCACTTGGTGTTGCCGAAGCAGAAGGTTTGCAATTTGCACAAACGCTGCCACCGCCCTGTAATGAAAAAAACTTATGCGGTCCTGGTGCATCACACCTTGAACAAATTGTTAGTGATGGTGCATAACCAGCAACAGATAATGAGCGAAGTAGATAGGCATCTAAAATTAAAGATGGATCATATTTTTGTTCAGCTAATGCTTTTAGTGAACCAGCGACTAATAAAAATTGTTGTAATGCTGGCTCGTGCTCTGCCTGGGTAAAACGCTCTGCCGCCTCCAGGATTGCAGATGTCACAGTCCAGTTTTGATAATCACTTGATAAAACATCTCCGTAGTTTTCAATTGCCTCTACTTGTGTAATAGTGTCAAAGGTTCGACCGGTATAAAGTTGTAAATCAACATAACTTGCTGGCTCAAGCCGGGCGCCGAATCTTGATTTGGTTCTGCGCACACCTTTTGCAACAGCTTTAATCCGCCCATGTTCACGGGTGAATAAGGTGATTATTCGATCCGCTTCACCTAATTTATGGGTGCGCAAGACAATCGCCTGATCTCGGTAGAGCGCCATGCTGGCTAACTTACTAGAGCCAGCGGTAATGCTCCCTTAACGAACTGCGCGATTAATGGATGAGATAACTGCTTTTAGCGCAGCGGTAGTGGTGCTTGGATCAATTCCAACTCCCCAATAAACCTTGCCGCCAATTTCGCATTCAAGGTATGCCGCAGCTTTTGCATCCCCTCCTGCAGATAGTGCGTGCTCGTAATAATCAAGTACGCGAAGCTCCATTGTTGGTTCATACTCATTTACAATTGCAACAAAAGCTGCAATCGGTCCATTTCCAGCACCCGATAAATTATGAGATTTACCGCCATCAACTAATTCAACTGAAAGCTTTACATCCTCATCCATTTGGGAGGATTGTGAAAGACCAGTTAATTTAAAGCGGCCCCATTGATTATTCTTTGCTGGTAAGTACTCATCTTCAAATGAGTGCCACATCGCAGCCGGTGAAACTTCACCACCTTCAGAATCGGTTTTGCTTTGAATAACTTGGCTAAACTCAATTTGCAGACGACGCGGCAAATCTAATTGATGTTCATTTTTCATCAAATATGCAACGCCACCTTTACCAGATTGGCTATTCACTCGAATAACTGCTTCGTATGAGCGGCCAATATCCTTTGGATCAATTGGTAAGTAAGGAATAGCCCAAGTGAACTCATCCCGAGTTTTACCTGCCGCTTTTGCATCTGTATCTAGGTGATCAAATCCCTTTTTAATTGCATCCTGATGTGAGCCAGAGAATGCAGTGAAAACTAAATCTCCACCGTATGGATGACGCTCTGGAACACGCAGCTGATTACAGTATTCAACAGTTCTGCGAATCTCATCAATATTACTGAAATCAATCATTGGATCAACGCCATGGCTTAGTAAGTTCAGTCCTAAGGTAACCAAACAAACATTTCCGGTGCGCTCACCATTTCCAAATAATGTTCCTTCGATGCGATCAGCACCTGCCAAATAAGCTAGCTCAGCTGCTGCCACACCAGTTCCACGATCATTATGAGGGTGCAAACTTAAAACTACGCTGTCGCGATACTTTAAGTTGCGATGCATCCATTCAATTGAATCTGCATAAATATTTGGTGTTGCCATCTCAACCGTTGCTGGTAGATTCATAATTGTTTTCCACTGCGGGGTTGGCTTCCAAATATCATTTACCGCATTACAAACCTCAACCGCGTACTCAAGCTCGGTGCCGGTATAGGACTCAGGTGAGTACTCAAATGAAACCAAAGTACCAGGCACTGTTTTAACTAAATCTAAACAGATCTGTGCGCCATCGGTTGCAATCTTCATAATGCCGGCTTTATCTTGACCAAATACAACTCGGCGTTGCAGTGCTGAAGTTGAGTTATATAAGTGAACGATGGCTTGCTTTGCACCCTTAATTGATTCAAAGGTTCGCTCAATTAATGGCTTGCGAGCTTGGGTTAAAACTTGAATAACAACATCATCTGGAATTAAATTTTCTTCAATGATTTTGCGAATGAAATCAAAATCAGTTTGAGAAGCGGCTGGAAATCCAACCTCAATCTCTTTGTAACCCATCTTTACTAGTAACTCGAACATAACTAATTTTCGATGGGCATCCATTGGATCAATTAATGCTTGGTTGCCATCGCGCAGATCAACACTGCACCACTGTGGTGCTTTAGTAATTGATTTATCTGGCCAGGTGCGATCTGTTAGCGCACCATTATTTGGAAATGGATTAAAGGCTGAATACCGATTAACCGGCATCTTTGAATTGCTTTGATCTGGAAAATTATTTTTCATTTTTTGTACTTTGCTCCTCGTCGAATTTTTTGGGCTTACGGGTCTACCGATGCGACCAACCCCGCGACGAGGGGACCGGTTACTTGGCCCCGCCGCGGCAGGTAAGAAGAAGCAGTGCTGAAAGTGAAGGCAGGTTTAA
>JBIIXT010000079.1:0-3528 GCA_044347205.1 Candidatus Nanopelagicus sp.
AGCAGATCAACGCTGCCATTAAAAAAGCTAGCGAAGGTAGTTTGAAGGGTTATTTAACCTATACCGAGGATCCAATTGTCTCTGCTGACATTGTTACTGATCCAGCTTCATGTATTTTCGATGCTGGCCTAACTAAGGTGATTGGCACACAAGTAAAGGTTGTCGGTTGGTATGACAATGAGTGGGGTTACTCAAACCGGTTAGTTGATCTAATTCAATACATTGGCAAATCACTTTAAATTTTGATGACAGTTAAAAGATTAGCTGACTTAAAACTAGATTCTGCCCAGGTAATTCTGCGGTGTGATCTGAATGTTCCGATAAAGAACGGCCTTATTTTAGATGATGGTCGCATTGCGGCCTCCATTCCCACGATAGAGAAACTATTGGCAGCAAACTGTTCAATTTTAATAATTGCCCACTTAGGAAGACCAAAGGGTGAGCGCAATCCAGAGATGTCGCTAGCGCCAGTAGCCATTCGCTTAAGTGAGTTATTAGGTGTTGCAGTTGAGTTCTCATCTGAAATTACTGGTCAGGTCAGCAAAGCCCGAGCATTAAAACCTAAGCAAATATTACTTCTAGAAAACATTAGATATGAATCTGCCGAAACTAGTAAAGATGCCAATGAGCGAGAAAAATTGGCCACAGAGCTAAGCGGTTATGCAGATTTTTATGTTGGTGATGGATTCGGCGCAGTTCACCGCAAACATGCCTCCGTTTATGAGTTAGCAAATCTCTTGCCACATGCAGCTGGAGATTTAATCTCTGCCGAAATTAAAGTACTGCAAGGATTAACTATTGAGCCAGTTAGGCCTTATGGAGTAATCCTCGGGGGAGCTAAAGTCTCTGACAAAATTGCGGTGATTTCTAATTTGCTTGATAAGGTTGATTTAATTGCCATCGGCGGTGGAATGGTATTCACTTTTTTAGCCGCCCAGGGAAAAGAGATTGGAAAATCTCTAGTTGAGCCAGAGTTATTTGAAGTAGTTGGCGAATTACTGATTAGGGCAGAAAAACTTGGAGTCAAAATACTATTACCAACTGATATCTTGGTTGGATCTGAATTCTCTGATAAAACACAAGCGAGATTAGTTTCGGTGGATGCAATCCCATCTGATTCTATGGGATTAGATATTGGGGTTGAAAGTGCAAGAAGTTTTGCGCAGGAGATTGTTAAGTGCAAAACCGTTTTCTGGAATGGTCCAATGGGTGTTTTTGAGTTTGAAAACTTCGCCGGTGGCACAAAGGCAATAGCTCAGGCGCTAACTGAGGTTTCTGGTTTATCAGTAGTTGGTGGGGGAGACTCGGCTGCTGCTGTTCGCAAACTAGGCTTTAAAGACAACTCTTTTGGCTATATTTCAACCGGTGGTGGCGCCTCCCTTGAATATCTTGAGGGTAAAGAGCTACCAGGCTTGCTTGCGTTAAGTTAGGGGATCAAATGCGTAAACCATTAATCGCAGGTAATTGGAAGATGAATTTAAATCATCTAGAAGCAATTGCTGTGACGCAAAAATTAGCTTACTCATTAGAAGATCGCGATCATGATGCTGTTGAAGTAGCAATTTTCCCACCATTTACAGATCTGCGATCAGTTCAAACTTTAGTTGATGGTGATCGATTGCGTTTGGTTTATGGAGCACAGGATATTTCAGCAGCCAATGCTGGTGCATATACTGGGGAGATTTCTGGTTCAATGCTCGCAAAGATTGGTTGCACCTATGTTTTGATTGGTCATAGTGAGCGGCGCACCAACCATAATGAAGGCGACCAATTAGTAAACAGTAAAATTAAGGCCGCACTTGCAAATGAAATTAAGCCGGTGCTATGTATTGGCGAAGAATTAGCTATTCGTGAGGCAGGGTTTCACATTGGGCATGTTTTAGATCAATTGCGTGGCGCACTAAAAGGATTCCACAAGCCAGATTTGAAGAAAATTGTTATTGCTTACGAACCAGTTTGGGCAATCGGAACTGGCAAAACGGCAACAGCCGAGGATGCCCAAGAAGTTTGTGGTGCTATTAGGCAAGAGCTTAGAAAAATTGGCAGCGATGAAATTGCTGATAACTGTCGCATTCTCTACGGTGGCTCAGTTAAATCAATTAACATTTTGGAAATTATGAAGGAGGCCGATATTGATGGCGTCCTTGTTGGAGGCGCCTCACTTGATCCAGAGGAGTTCGCACGAATCTCTAAGTTCCATCGGGTCTTAAGCCTGTCAAAGCCGGTTAATTAAGATTTCGGCAGGGATCTAGTATCCTTTGCCTACCCTGTTTTTTTGAATGTCTATCAACTGTGTGAAGGTGAGTAAATGAACTTAGCTCTATCAATTATCCTAATTTTATGCAGCGTGCTAATGATTATTTTAGTTTTGCTTCATAAGGGTAAAGGCTCTGGCTTATCTGATCTATTTGGTGGCGGAATTTCCTCCACATATGGCGGCTCTTCAGTTGTCGAGAAGAATTTGGACCGGATCACAATTGTGGTTGGTGGCGTTTGGCTTGCTTCAGCAATTGCTTTAAGTTTGTTACTTAAATAATAATTATCAACTTTATCCAACAGTAATTTTAAAGGGGGAATAATGGCCGGTGGCAGCGCAATTAGAGGCTCACGTGTTGGCGCAGGTCCAATGGGTGAAGCAGAGCGCGGAGAAGCAATTGCTCGTTTTAGAGTTTCATATTGGTGTGCAAACGGGCACGAAACCAAACCTTCCTTTGCTGAAGATGGCACAGTTGAAATCCCTGCTGAGTGGGATTGTCCTCGCTGTGGTTATCCAGCTGGTCGAGACAAAAATAAACCGCCATCACCTGTTAAAAATGAACCGTATAAAACTCACTTGGCTTATGTAAAAGAGCGTCGTACCGAGGCTGAGGCCACAAAGATTCTAGATAATGCGATTAAAAAAATGCAGGGTGAAGATTAATTTTTAGCAATCTCGCTAATTAAATTCGCAATACCACTTGTCTTATCTTTCAAATGAATCTGCAGAAATGGCAGATTTCTACTTTGTAATGCTGCGCTATCACCAAGGGCTTGAGCCGAAATTAACTGCTTAAAAGTGAATTTCATTCCAGCGATTGGTAAATCCTCTTTTGGTTCATATGTAATTTGAATAAAACCGCCACTTGCGGGACCGCCTTTGTGGAACTGACCAGTTGAGTGGAGAAATCTTGGAGCCCAGCCAAAGGTAGTGGCTCGAGTGGATCTATTTGAAATCTCATTTTTCAAATTAACAATTAGATCATCTTCACCCCTTGTTAGATATGCCATTAATGCGAAATAGCTAACTGGCAATTGCAAGAACTCCTTGATTGATGCAATCTTTTGATTTGAATAGAGCAGGTAGAACTCATTCTCAAAAACCTGAATACCTTGTGGAAATGAGAAATTGCCTTGCGCTAGTACTTTATTACTTTGCTCTTTTGCTTCGGTCACATTCGGCTGGTTAAAAGGATCAACCTGTAAGGCATAGCAAAGAAGGGCTGTTACCCATTCCCACAAAATAAATTGGGCCCCCAAGGGTGCTTCTAC
>JBIIXT010000080.1:0-3471 GCA_044347205.1 Candidatus Nanopelagicus sp.
CGTTGAAGATACCCCCGGAGTAACGAGAGATCGCGTTAAGTATGAAGCCGAATGGAATGGTCGTAGATTCTTTCTTGTTGACACTGGTGGCTGGGAAGTGAAACCAGAAGGAATAAGTGAAAAAATAACTGCTGGAGCTGAATCTGCAATTGCTGAATCAGATTTAATTATGTTTGTAATTGATGGACAAATTGGGGCACTAGATGAAGATCAATCTCTGGTAACTCTGCTTCGAAAGAGCAACAAGAAAGTAATTTTGGTTGCGAATAAAATTGATAATGCAGCTGATGAATCTGATGCCTACGCCCTGTGGAATTTAGGACTTGGCGAACCTCGGTTTGTTTCTGCATTGCATGGTCGCGGCAGCGGTGATTTACTTGATTTGTTAATTTCTCAGTTACCAGAAGTCGGTTCACAACCAGCAGATGATGGATATCGAAGAGTGGCACTTGTCGGTCGACCTAATGTTGGAAAATCTTCCCTTCTTAATGTTTTGGCTGGAACCCCGCGGGTATTAGTTGATGATGCCGAAGGAACGACGAGAGATGCAGTTGATGAGTTAATTGATTTTGGTGGATCAACTTGGCGCTTTATCGACACTGCTGGAATTAGAAGGAGGGCGCATCAAGCAAGTGGGACGGATTATTACGCTTCACTTAGAACTGCTATCGCACTTGAAAGGGCAGAAGTTGCATTAGTAATTTTAGATGCTTCCCAGATAATGACTGAACAAGATATACGAATAGTTTCGATGGCGGAAGAGGTTGGTAAAGCTTTAGTTATCGTGATGAATAAATGGGATTTAGTAGATGAAGAACGTCAGATTGTGTTAGATCGAGAGATCGAACGACAACTAGAGCGATATCCGTGGGCTCAGCGCGTTAATTTATCCGCGAAAACTGGTTGGCATCGGGACCGGTTGGCTCCAGCGCTACGTACAGCGCTGAGTAGCTGGGAGAAACGCATTCCAACGGCGAAATTAAATGCATTTTTGGGTGAGTTAGTTGGAGCTAATCCACCACCTGTAAGAAGTGGAAAGCAGCCGAAAATTAAATTTGCCACTCAAGCCGGAGTATGTCCGCCAAAGTTTGTTGTTTTTGCAACTGGATTCTTAGAAGATGCCTACCGCAGATTTATTGAGCGAAGGCTGCGTGAAGAGTTTGGTTTTGCAGGCTCACCTATAGAGGTTGCTGTAAAGATAAAGGAGCGAGATTGAAACTCACCTTAGCTAATGCACTAACTACGCTACGTGCCCTCGGCGTTCCGTTATTTCTGTATTTTTTCCTTGTCGCAGATGAGCCATTGATCAGCTTTGCAATTATCATGATCGGTGGATTAACTGATTATTTTGATGGCAAAGTTGCCCGTGCGCTTAATCAAACATCAGATTTTGGAGCCAAATTCGACCCCACTGTAGATCGTTTGTACATCGGCGCAATCATTATTGCTTTCGCACTGAGGGATTACTTGCCGTGGGCATTGGTGATCTCCCTACTTGCCCGGGATTTAGTTCTGCTTCTGCTCGCAATTTATCAAAAAATGCACAAAATTGAATATGTTGAGGTTACCTTTCTTGGTAAGGCAGCAACCTTTAACCTGCTTTACGCATTTCCATTGCTACTTCTAAATCAAGTGGAGCAGCTGGCGATGGTGGCTAACTCATTAGGTTGGGCATTTGCAATCTGGGGTCTAGCCTTGTATTTTTACACCGGAATTGATTACCTGATAACTGGGATTAGCCGTATAAAAAGGGGCAAAGCATGAGTTTGGTGCCAGATAATTTCTTTTATACAAAAGAGCATGAATGGGTTGAATCCCTGGGTAATGATCGTTATCGAATTGGAATTACCGATTACGCTCAATCAGCTCTTGGGGATATCGTTTATATTCAACTGCCGAAGACTGATACCAGCGTTACAGCCGGTACGGTATGTGGTGAGGTTGAATCAACGAAATCTGTTTCTGAAATTTACGCACCGATCACCGGCAAAGTACTTCAAGTTAATCAATCCCTGGATAAAAATCCTGAAATGATAAACACCGATGCCTACGGAATTGGCTGGATCGCTGAAATTCAGTCCGAGGCTGGTTTTGATGTGAAATCTCTGATGTCGGCGCAGGAGTACCGCGAAATCACCGCTTGACCATGCTGCTTTAGCCTAATAGTGTCAGCCTCTAGTTGAACCTGAAGGAGATCTAATGGCTGATAAAGCTCTACCGCCTAAAGATCTAACCTCAACTTTAAATCTGCGCCAATTACGAAGCGTTCCAGATCTAAACAAGAATCAAAACCTACTTAACTCACTTTCATCCGAGGAAAAGGCGGTTGTTTCCGGCTTGCCAAAGGATCAAGGTATTTTGATCGCATTAAGTGGACCGAGTATTTCATCACGATTCCTGCTTGACTCTCAGAGCGTGAAAATTGGAAGAGATCTCAATAATGAAATATGTTTTGATGACATCACAGTTTCTCGCTCACATGCGTTGATTGAAAAAAGCGGTGCAGGCTACACAATTAAAGATCTGGGCAGCTTAAACGGAACTTATTTGAATGCCGTGGCTATCAAAAACAGTTCCTTAGTTGCAGGGGATGAGATTCAAATCGGAAAATATCATTTAACTTTATTTATTGGAGAGAAATAATGGCTGTACCTGTCCGGGCATACCTCAGTATCGGTGAGGTTTTATCAAAGCTTCGTTTAGATTTTTCAGACATCACGATTTCTAAAATTCGATTCCTGGAGTCAGAGGGGTTAATAGAACCTCAACGCACACCAAGTGGATACCGTAAATTCACAAACTCAGATTTAGAAAGATTGCGTTTTGTTTTACTGGCCCAGCGTGATCAATACTTGCCACTTCGAGTTATAAAAGAGAATCTAGATGCGTTGGATCGGGGATTAGTACCTGCCACAACAATCGGAGGAGTTGCCACTCCAAGATTGGCAGCTAATAACGGTGAATTGGCAGATTTTGCAAATGATGAGCAAGATCTTCGACTAACTAGAAATGAACTTATTTCCTCTGCGCAAATATCAGATGAACAGTTAGCTGAGATTGAATCGTATGGCCTGATAACAATTCGTGGTCGCCACTACGACTCAGATGCTTTAGTGATAGCTAAAACGATTGTCTCAATATCAGCCTTCGGAATAGGAGCCCGGCACCTTCGCGCCTTTAAAACTGCGGCAGATCGTGAGATTGGTTTAGTCGAACAGGTTACAACACCGATCAGAGGTCAAAAAGGATCTGAGGCCAAGGCTAAAGCTGATGAAGTTGAGAAAGAGATTGCTTCTTTATCCATAAAACTTCATGCCAGCTTAGTTCGCGCTGGCCTACATCGTTCGAAGTAGTTTAATTCCTCAGAATGAGTGAATATAATTTAGTGGAAGTTGTTGGTGTTCGAGTTGAGATGCCATCAAATCAACCTATAGTTTTATTGAAAGAGATTGACGGGGTTAGATACCTTCC
>JBIIXT010000081.1:0-3403 GCA_044347205.1 Candidatus Nanopelagicus sp.
GTCCACTGACCAATCAGCTGCATTAGCTGGCACTACATCAATATGACCATGTAAAACTAATCCTGGTCTAGTTGGATCTGCTCCTGGAATTTTTGCAACGACATTGACTCGATTTGGAGCGGTTTCAATCAATTCACTTTTGATACCAACTTCAGATAACTTAAGGGCTATAAACTCGGCCATTGCCTTTTCGTCTCCACGACCTTCGCCATGATTAACGCTAGGAATACGAATCATTTCTTGGCACAAGCTGATCGTTTCATTTTCTAATTCAATTATCTGGGCGGGGTTTAATTTCATGCCACTATTGTGCTACATCTTTGATCGTTCCAGATTCATGGCATTGCCTTTTTTAAGTTAATATTGCGCATCACCCTCGTCCGGGTGGCGGAATTGGCAGACGCGCTAGCTTGAGGTGTTAGTGCCCGAAAGGGCTTAGGGGTTCAACTCCCCTCTCGGACACACAATTTAAATAACTACCAAAATACCTTGAATCTATATGGTTGGTGATGTGCCCGAATTAAACCAAGGATTGATCCGCCAAATCCCTGATTACCCAAAACCAGGAGTAACTTTCAAGGATATAACGCCATTAATCGCGGATAAAGAAAGCTTTCAATTAATTAATAAAAGTTTTGCTGACATGGCTAAAGACGCTGATTTGATCGCAGGAATCGAAGCAAGAGGATTCATTTTTGCCAGCGCCTCAGCTGCCCTGGCTAATAAAGGTTTCATACCAATCCGCAAGAGCGGAAAATTACCGGGCGCTGTATTCTCGCAAAGCTATGAACTTGAATATGGAACAGCGGAACTAGAAATCGCCTCTGACCTTTATCGAAAAGGTAACAAAATTCTTCTTATCGATGATGTGCTGGCTACTGGTGGTACTGCAATCGCAGCAGTTGAACTTTGTGAAAAAATTGGTTTGCAGGTAATTGGAGTTGCTTTCCTGCTTGAGATCTCAGCGTTGAATGGAAAATCACGAATCCAGGAAGCATTTGTGAATTTGCCAATCACCAGCTTATTGGCACAATAGCGACCATGGCTGAGTTAATTTATTATTGCGGAACCATGGATAGTGGAAAATCCACTCTGGCGCTGCAAACTGTTCACAACCACAGATCTAGAGGTCGTGAAGGTGTGATATTTACTAGTAAAGATCGCGCCGGTAAAGGAATAATTTCATCCCGATTGGGCCTACAGGCAGAAGCGTTAGAAGTTGATGTTGATTTAGATCTACATAAATTACTAGTAGAACGTTTATCTATAGGTGGAAAAATAAACTTTGTTATATGCGATGAAGCTCAATTTTATCAACCCGAACAAATTGAACAACTAGCTCGAATTGTTGATGGCTTAGGAATAGATGTTTATGCATTTGGTATTTTGGCTGATTTTAGAACTAGATTATTTCCAGGAAGTGCTCGATTAGTCGAACTTGCCGATCGCGTTCAAACTTTGCAGGTGGAAGCCCTTTGTTGGTGCGGGGCACGTGCAACTCACAATGCTCGTACGATTAATGGCAAGATGGTTACTGAAGGTGAACAGGTAGTTGTTGGAGATGTTTCTACCGACGCAGTTGTTGCTTATGAGGTACTTTGCCGGCGCCATCACATGCGCAATGTCACATCTAGAGTATCTAATCCAGCCACGGAACAATCACTACCTTTTAACAATCAATAGGGATATCTTCTAAAATATCTTTAGGGAACATTTAAGCGATTTTTATTGGAACAAGTACACCACTAGAAAGAGGCACAAAATGCAAAGTAACGGATATGCAGTTCAGTCTGCCAAGGCGCCATTAGTTCCGTTTAAGTTTGAGCGTCGAGAACTTCTTGCCAAAGATGTTGCTTTAGAAATTTACTTCGCTGGTATATGCCATTCTGATATTCACCAAGCACGCGAAGAATGGGGACCAGCCATCTTTCCAATGGTGCCAGGGCATGAAATTGTGGGTCGTGTTACTCAAATTGGCGCAAATGTTTCAAAGTTTAAAGTTGGCGAATTAATTGGCGTTGGTGTCTTTATTGATTCCTGTCGAAAGTGTGAAAGTTGCGCTAAAGGATTAGAGCAGTACTGCGTAGAAGGAATGACTGGAACATACAACACACTTGAGCGTGATGGCAAAACCGTTGCAATGGGTGGTTACTCAGATAAGTTTGTGATCAACGAAGAGTACGCAGTTCATATCCCACATAATTTAGATTTAGCCGGCGTTGCGCCTCTTATGTGTGCAGGTATCACTCTGTATTCACCTTTGAAGAATTGGAAAGCTAGCCCTGGCAAAAAGGTAGGCATCATTGGACTAGGCGGACTTGGACACATGGGCGTGAAATTTGCTGCAGCACTTGGAGCAGAGACAACCGTTTTTTCTCATTCACCAAGCAAAGAGTCTGATGCTAAGAGAATGGGCGCGCATCACTTCGTTTCTACGAAAGATGTGAATAATTTGAAAAAATTAGAGAAACAATATGATCTACTATTAAATACCGTCTCAGCTGATATTGATCTTGAACCATATCTTCAAATGCTAAAGCTAGATGGAACTTTGGTTGTGATTGGCTTACCTGGAAAACCTTATGCAATTAATGCTGGAACATTGCTAGGACAACGGCGCTCTCTATCCGGTTCAATGATCGGTGGAATAGCCCAGCTGCAAGAGATGCTTAATTTTTGTGGTGAGAAATCGATAGTTTCAGATGTTGAAGTTATTAAGGCTGATTATATAAATCAAGCTTACGATCGCACGGTTTCAAGCGATGTTAAATATCGCTTCGTTATTGATGCGAAAACTTTCTAGGCGATAGATTTAGCGAGCAGGGCAAGAACTGGAGCGATTGCTATTGCTGGTAGCAAATTCCCTACTGCAATCTGCTTGATCTTTAACATTCTTAGCGCAATACCTAGAAGCAATACGCCACCGACGGCTGTCATCGCCAAAATCTGATAAGTAGCAAGGATTGCACCGAGAAATAAACCAATCCCAGTCCAAAGAAATTGGTAGATACCAACCGGAAGTGATGAAGCGGCGACACCCCAACCAAGAGTTGCTGCAAAAGCCATTGCTGTGAAGAAATCCATAGTGCTCTTTAAAACTAATTGATCTAAGCCAGTCCCCATACCATCACTAATACTTCCCATAATAGCTAATGGACCAATGGCGAAAATTAGAGAAGCGGAAACAAAACCTTCTACGAAATGAGAATCACCTTTTTTAGAAAAACGCCTCTTTAAAGATGAGCCAGTATTTTCTAGTCGTTCCTCTATTCGCATAAATGAACCCAGTATTGCTCCAAACAAAAGTGAGAAAACTACAACCAGCATTGTGGCGCCATTTGGTAATTGATCAACTAAATCTGAATTCCAATATGCAGCCATTGCATCAGCTGCTGTAATGAAG
>JBIIXT010000082.1:0-3341 GCA_044347205.1 Candidatus Nanopelagicus sp.
TAAATCTCTAATTGAATTCATTAAATAATCCCAGGTGTTAGTGACTTGAAGTACTCCAATTAAAATTAATAAGCTGCCACCAATTTTCGTAATTAGATCACCGCGCTTTGTAATAAATTTCCTAAATGGTTCGGCACGATCTAAAAACCAACCTAATAAAATAAATGGCACGCCAAGTCCTACGCAGTAAGCCGCCGATAAAATTGCACCACGTTGCGCAGTTGCACTTTGAAAAGCCAGAACTTGTACAGCTCCTAATGTTGGACCAATGCATGGTGTCCAACCAAGGCCAAAAGCTAAGCCCAGTAGCGGTGCACTTAATAATCCAGTTCTAGTTTTAAAACTTGGTTTAAATGATCGATAAAACTTCTCGGTAAATAGAAAAATGAAACCTAAGGCAATTGTTAGCAATCCCAGGATCACCGTTAAGAATCTCGTGTTCTGTGCGATCTGTGAACCAAGTCCTCCAAAGAGAACTCCATACGAGATAAACAAAGCAGTAAAGCCAGAGACAAAGAGAATTGAGCCAAGTAGCACCCGACTTCTTGATTTATTAGCACTCATGCCAGATGCGTATGAAAGATAACCAGGAACCAATGGAATAACACATGGTGAGAAGAAGGAGATGATGCCCGCAATCATGGAGACAAACATTGCGCTAAGTAAATTTCCCTCAAATACTTGAGTGATAAAAAAGTCGCGCATTATGTCTGCGCCAAAACTTTGTCTAATAGATCTCTAAATGCCGCCACAGTTACCTCACCACTAATTCGTACCGCTACCTTATTGTTTTTATCAATAATTAAAGTTGTTGGGATCGCATTGGGAATTAATGATCCTCTAAAACCAATTAATAAGCCATCATCAATAAAGGTGGGATAGGTTAATTTAAAGTTCTCATAAAATACCTTTGCCGAAGAAATATTATCTCTGGTTAAAATTCCAGCAAACTGCACCTCTGGATAATTTATTGAAAACTCCTGCAGCAGTGGCGCCTCTGCACGGCATGGTGCACACCAAGATGCCCAAACATTTATCACCGTAACTTTGTTAGTGGCTAAAGTTTTGATGGTGCCATCTAAAACTTCACCAGAAATAATCGGTGCATCTTTTCGATCTTCGATTTTAATAAAAGTAGAGTTTCCACTTCCGCCAACAAATGAGATTTCATCTGGAGCTGCCACACCACCAGTACTGCAGCCAGCTAATAAAACTGTTGCAAGAAGCAAGGAAGTAATTCTCATTTTTTAGCAGGTAGTAAATGTTTGGCTGGCTCAGAGTATGAAACTGATTCGATCATGCCCTCACTATCTAAATGAAAGGAGGTAACAGAGGCCAAGGTGCACTCACGTTTTCTTGGGTCATGTAATAAGCGACGACCTTCAACGGCAGATCTTAAAATCCAAATTGGTAATTGATGGGACACGCAGATTGCATCCTTATCACCTGCACTATCTCGAGCAAAGAATAAAGATTTGAGCATTCGAGAAATCAACTCTTCATATGGTTCACCCCAAGATGGCCGCCACGGATTCCATAGGTATCTCCACATTTGCGGATGCTTTAACAAGCCGTTTCCTAATTCAAATTTCTTTCCCTCAAAAATATTTCCAGCCTCAATTAAATTATCATCAATTACTAGTGGCAAATTATGTTTTGTCACAATTGGTGCAACCGTCTCTTTTGCGCGCTGCATTGGTGAGCAATGAATTGCACCTAGTGATAGCGCGGCAGACCAATCACCGATTACTTGCGCCATCTCTTGACCGCGTTCACTTAATCGCCAGCCTGGTTGGCGGCCGTAAAGTATCTTCTCTGGATTAAATACTTCACCATGTCTAACAAAGTGAATTGTTTGTGCCATTGCATAAGCATAAAGCAGGTTATTTAAGCTCTAGTCGCTAAGGTAGTGATATGGCGCTCACCAAAAAAAGAGTTGCCTTCTTTGATGTCGACAACACCTTATTGAAGGGATCCACGCTCTTTTTCTTGGGGCGCGGTATGTATCAAAGAGGCTTCTTTACCAAGCGAGATGTATCCGCTTTTGTGTTGGCTAATTTGAGGTATCGCCTAACTGGTAAAGAAAACAAATCCGAGATTGAAAGATTTCAGAATGCTGCCTGTGAATTCATCAAGGGCCATGATGTGAAAAAAATTGAGGTAATCGGTAATGAGATTTATGAAGAGTATGTCTCACCAGCAATCTGGCAAGGCACAGTTGAAATTGCACATCGCCATCTAGCCCAAGGTGAAGAAGTTTGGTTAGTAACTGCCACACCACTTGATATGGCTAATTTAATTGCGAAGCGATTGGGATTTACTGGAGCACTTGGCACAAAAGCTGAGATTAAAAATGGAAAATACACAGGAAAGATGATTGGCGCACTTTTGCACGGAAGAGCAAAAGCTCTGGCAATCCAAGAGTTAGCTAAAGAGCGAAATATTGATTTGAAAAATTCATTTGCTTATTCAGATTCTCACCATGATTTTCCACTTCTAGAAAGTGTTGGTAATCCATGTGCAATTAATCCAGATGCCTTATTAGAAATTCGAGCCTACCGAGATAATTGGCCGGTTTATGATTTTCGCAGAGCCCGTCGAATCAAGAAGTTTTTTGGTCCGATCGCTGGTCGAATCGCTGCCAGCGCAATGCTGCTCTCCCCGAGAAAGGGATCTGGCAAGTAAGGCAGTAATTGCGTAGTTAAAACCCGAGTAAAGTAAGCCAGTTATGTTGACCATCGTTGCCTCATTTGCTGATGAGCTTCGTTCGCGTTCAGAAAATGATTTAACTGCCCTTTTTACGCACCGTCCAGATTTACTTTCACCCGTCCCAAATGATTTTTCTGCACTGGCTGCTCGCGCCAACTCAACACCCTCATTAGTTCGCGCCTTGGACTCATTAAATCTTTGGCAGTATCAAATTATTGAAGCAGTCTGTGCGATCTCTGATTCATTTAAAAAATCAGAGTTAATTGCTGTTACCAGTAGTGAAACAACCTTTGCAATTGAGCACCTTTGGCAGTTAGGTTTAATTTATAAAGATGGCGAGAAGTATCGCGCCCCTACTAATTTAAAATTATTAATTGGAGATGAACCAGCTGGGCTCGGCCCGATTTACCCTGGTAGAGCAGATTTAAGTAAGTTAAATGATGTTCCAAAGAGTTCAGAGCCAGTGTTAGCTAAATTAACTTGGGGCCCACCACGCGGGCAAATAACCGATATTAAAAAGCCTGGCGTTGCAATTGGTTGGCTGCTTGAGAACAATATTTTGATTCCAATGGATTCACACACTGTGGCCTTGCCAAGAGAGTTTGGTATCAAATTACGTGGCGGCAAAGTGC
>JBIIXT010000083.1:0-3276 GCA_044347205.1 Candidatus Nanopelagicus sp.
TGCCAATTTGGTGCATTTAAAGATCGATACCAATTATCTCCAGTGTTTACCCACAAGCCAGATCCAACTATGTAGATCAAGACCAAAGTGATTCCTGTAATTGAGCCTGCGAGCTTAAGCATAATCAGACTCTACCTCACTTATTCAGCAGATAGTCATGATTGCGCAACTGTCAGTAGCAATTGCTAACTTGATCCCATATCCACCGACAGGAGAGCCCGTGTTTGAATTCCTATTCTTCTTCTCATTGATTTATCTATTTCTAAATCGAAAGAAAAAACGGAAGAAATCCTTAGATACAGAGTTAAAGGATCTCTTGCACTCATCATCTGATGCAACTGGAATTGCATTAGATATTAAAAATTACCTGCTGCGGGTATTAGATGATGATAAAAATGATCGAGAGAAATTTAGTGATGAGCAATTAGCCGAGGCTCAACGAATCTTTGACCGAGCCGGACCTAGCTCATTATTTTGGATGACAGAGATTGCAGCTCAATTGACGTTGTTGGCAACTGCGCAGAAAAATGGAATTCCAACCAATGTTGATTATGAAGTAAAGGAGGGCGCTACACCAGAGGAGATAATTGACGCAGTTGTTAAGATTTAGTTAGAGCTCTTTAACTCTGCTTTTAACAATATCCTGCAGCAGTTTGGCATCGATCTTCCAATCAACTGGGACTTGAATCGTCTTTTTATTTGTCTTGTAATCAACGAGGCGATCAGCAAATTTCTTTATTACATTATCACCCCATGGACCAAGTAAAATATGATTTTTCAATACTGAAACTCCAATTATGTAATCATCACCTAACTTGAGCATCGGTTGATTCCAAGCAATCACAATCTCCATCTTTGGATGCTTTGCTTTTGCTGCCTTAAAAATTGCCTTTACAGTCTTTCGCTTAGTTGCATCTAGTGGCTTTAAGAAATCATCAAGTGAATTAAATCTTTTTGAACTTTTAGATCCGCGGGTATACATAACCAAGGCATTGGCATGTGCTTGTGAAAAACCGTGGGTCTCTCGCAGAAATGCAATTTGCTCTGGATACTTTTTTGCCGCAACTTTTTCCATCTGCTTAAACCAATGCTCCATCGGCATGCCATGCTTTTTCTCAATTGCGGGGAAGTGGGATTTGCGTTCTGATCCAGCCATACTCAAATCTTAATCATTGGTTATAGTTATGCCATGCTTGGTGGAATCAATAATGGATTGTTCTTACAAAGCCTTGGTGGCTTTCTAGCTTTAATTGCCTTTATTCCATTACTGCGCTGGACCTTTGATTCACCATCAGTAAAGGCAGAGCGTGCCAAGCGAAGAGAGATGAAGCGCTCACTTCGCAGGCTAAAACGTAAATAAGTAAAGTTTCTACAGCTAGTTTCTAATCAGATTCATAAAGTAGGAGATCGCAAAGGCAAAGCCAATATTGGCATACAAATATGTAAACCAAGTTAACTCTGCTGGTATCAAAAGAGTTAATAACCCCAGGCCAGCTGCGCTGATAAACATAACCTGGGCTACCTGCATTAAGCGAGTTACTGAAATTTGCTCTGAGTTAAGCCACATGTTTCCAGCGAGAGCAAAAACGGTAACACCGATCATTCGCATTGACCATTGCATCTGATTTGTTGCATCAAGGGCAAGTAGGTCTATAAATATTGATGGCAGGGCTATGAGGATTAACGCTGAGCTACCAAAAACAATTGATCCTGCTTTTAGAGTTTTACGTACTCCGTTTACTCGCATATTTATTGCCTACCTTATGGAATTAAAGTATTGGCAAAGATCTGCCAAGCAAGTGCTGATTTAGCAAGCAAGGACAAGGTGATGTAGGTGCGCTCACCAGTTAGGTAATTGCTCCATTTGCCAATCTTCTTGTATTGCAGCCATTGCACAAGTGCGAATGAGTTAAAGAATAGGAAGATTGTTAATACGATGATGTAAACAAAGGTAGGCGCTGTTTCTGTGCCAGTACCACCGATTGAGAATACATAAAACAAAATTGCTATCCATGGAACTGCGCCAGCAATACAGCCAAAGATAAATGGTAGCCAACCACCATTTCCTGGATTCTCATATTTTTCTTGCAGCCAACCAAATAAAATCATGGATGCATTAACGCCAAATAGTGCAATGATGGCAACTACATCGGCAATACCAGTTACTTGCGCAATTAAGACCACCATAACTGATGAGCTAACTCCGTATTCAACCCAGCGGAAGTAGTTGCGTTGGGCAGCTAAGCCTGCGCTGTAACGTGGGAAAAATTTTGGCGAGGCCACAATAAAGTGAGCTAGCGCAGATAAACCTAAGAAGATTGCAACTGTTAAACCAAGTGGTGTTTCAAATATTGTAACTTGCGGATCAAAGGTTGTTCCTGGCGGACCAGACATATATGTGGCGGTGATTGGTAGCGAGAAGTCGCTGCTCATGAATAGAACTGCTGCCATTTGTGCTGTATGTAGCAATCCAGCGTAGATATTTAACTTACGTAGGCTCTTATATGTGATCTCTTTTTTCATGTGATCAGAGTATCCGCATCTGGGCTAGAATTACGGTGTTGTATTTCGGGGTCGGTGTAATTCCGAACCGGCAGTTAAAGTCTGCGACCCGGTCAAAGCCATTGACCGGTGGATTGGGTGAAATTCCCGAACCGACGGTTAAAGTCCGGATGAGAGAAATCCAACTGAGGTGTACTCATTTTGCGTACACGCTATTTGTATTTGCCTTGCCCCCGAAAACGCAACACGAGGTTTTTCGGAAGGGCTAAAGATGCAGGATCAAGAATTGATGCAACGCGCAATTGATCTGTCCTGCCTTGGCCTGGGTAAAACTTTTCCAAATCCAATTGTTGGCGCAGTTCTTGCTGATAAAGATGGCCAAATAATTAGCGAAGGTTTTCATCAAGGTGGTGATCATGCCGAGGTAGTAGCAATTAAAAATGCTGGCGTAATTCCAACAGGTGCCAAGTTATTTGTAACGCTTGAGCCATGTAATCACACAGGTAAAACTCCACCATGTACTGATGCAATCATTAATGCTGGAATTAAAAATGTAATTTATGCAGTAACGGATCCAAATCCAATCGCAGCAGGTGGGGCAGCAAAGTTAAGCCAAGCCGGCATAAAGGTTGAAAGTGGCTTATTGGTAAAGAGTGCCCAAGATGTAAATAAGGATTGGCTAAATAAATTAGCAAAGAATCGACCAAGCTTTGCCTGGAAGATTGCATCAACTCTTGATGGCAAGGTGGCAGCAGCAGATGGAAGTTCAAAGTG
>JBIIXT010000025.1:0-11813 GCA_044347205.1 Candidatus Nanopelagicus sp.
AGCAACTGGTACTTACTCTTCAATTTTCATCGCAACACCAATATTGGCAGTACTTCGCGAACGCGAACCTGCGATGAAGGCGCTTGCAAAAAGAGTAGGAACAAGAAATTTAGCCCAGGGTGGTACTGAATCAGCACCAAAGCAGTTAGCTGATAGAGGTCCAAGAAATCAACCCAAACGCAAAAATCGCAAATAGATTTAAAAATTTGTAAGTAGTGATCTAGATGAGCACATCATTGATCGAACCACTAGCAAGTGGCCTAAAACAATCACATCCTGGCTTTGATGAAAAATCATTAGAGCTCGCATTTTCAGTTGCTTCAAAAGCTCACCTTGGACAAAAGCGTAAATCGGGTGAAGATTACATAACTCATCCAGTAGCTGTTGCTGGGATATTAGTAGATCTTGGAATGGATTTAGCCACCATTAATGCAGCATTACTGCATGACACTGTTGAGGACACCGGGCTGACGATAGAAAGCATCGCAAGAGATTTTGGCAAGGAAGTTTCAGCGTTAGTAGATGGTGTTACAAAACTGGATAAATTAATCTACGGACCAACCGCCGAAGCTGAAACATTGCGAAAAATGGTAGTTGCAATGTCGCGAGATATTCGAGTACTCGTGATTAAGTTAGCCGATCGTTTACATAATGCTCGAACCTGGCAGTATGTTGATCCAGAAAGTGCTAACCGAAAGGCGCGCGAAACTCTAGATATCTACGCCCCACTTGCACACAGATTGGGAATGAATGCAATTAAATGGGAGCTAGAGGATCTATCGTTTGCAATCTTAGAACCTAAGAAATTTGAAGAGATTGAAAGGTTGGTAAGTGATCGCTCACCAGCAAGGGATCAATTAACCTCTGACGTTGTTAAAGCGATCGAGAGTGATCTAGCCACAGAGAACATTTTGGCGCAAGTTACCGGACGAAAGAAACATTTCTACAGTGTTTACCAAAAAATGGTTGTTCGTGGACGTGAATTTAATGAGATTTATGATTTGGTCGGAATAAGGATTTTAGTTGATTCGGTGCGAGATTGTTATGCAGTTTTGGGCGCAATCCATGCAAGATGGAGTCCAGTTCCTGGGCGTTTCAAAGATTACATTGCAATGCCGAAGTTTAATCTTTATCAATCCTTACACACAACTGTGATCGGCCCATCTGGCAAGGCAGTTGAGATACAGATTAGAACTTTTGATATGCATTCCAGGGCGGAGTTCGGTATTGCAGCTCACTGGAAGTACAAGCAAAAGAATCTTGAAAATGGCACAAACCCAGAATTATTGTGGTTAAAACAACTACATGAATGGCAACAAGAAAGTGAAGATGTTGGTGATTTCCTAGAAACTCTTCGATATGACCTTCGAACCCCAGAGATATTTGTTTTTACTCCGAAGGGCAGCGTTGTTGCACTACCAGCAAACTCCACCCCAGTTGATTTCGCTTACGCGGTGCACACAGAAGTTGGCAATAAATGCGTGGGCGCAAAGGTAAACGGCAAACTTGTTCCTCTTGAATCACATCTAGTTAATGGCGATGTAGTAGATGTTCTAACCAATAAGGGCATAAATGCCGCTCCAAGTAGAGATTGGTTAAATTTTGTAACCTCATCCCGGGCTCGATCAAAGATCAAAGCTTGGTTTTCAAAGGAACGCAAAGAGGAGGCAATCGAAGCAGGACAAGAATCTATTGCCAGACAATTGCGTAAAGCAGGAATGCCTATTCAAAAGATCTTGGGCGGGCAATCACTCCTAGAGATTGCACATGATCTTCATTATGCAGATATAGAAACACTCTATGAATCAGTTGGCAATGGCCATGTCTCTGCGCACTCTGTTGTTGAAAAATTAAATTCAATGCTCAATACCGAAGAAATTAATCCAGAAACGCAAGTTTTTACGCAAGTTAATCAAGTAAGGCGAGAGCGTAAAAGTATCTCCGGAATAGATGTTGAAGGTAGTGAGGATGTTTTGGTTAAGTTAGCGCGTTGCTGCGCTCCTGTTCCAGGAGATGAGATTGTGGGTTTTATTACCCGAGGCTCCGGAGTTTCTGTTCACCGAAAAGATTGCGTGAATATTTCTGATTTAGAGATACATCAAGGCGATCGAATTGTTGGTGTTAAATGGAATTTATCTGCAAAAAGCTCATTCCTTGTAAACATTCAAGTAGAAGCTCTGGATCGCAATCGATTACTTTCAGATATCACTAAAGTTTTGTCAGACCTGCATGTAAACATTTTGAACGCATCAGTGATTACACACAAAGATCAGACGGCTATTTCTAGATTCACCTTTGAAATGGCGGACGCATCTCATCTGGATTTGATACTAACTGCTGTAAAAAATGTTGAGGGTGTTTATGATGTCAATCGGATACTAAACAATTAATTTCCGAATTCAGTTAATCCTTTTTGTGCTTGTTCCAACCAAACACGTCTAGCAGCAGCAGCCTCTCGAGCCAGCATAGCTTTGGCTGTTTGACCCGCTGCCTCTGCCTTACTTGCTTGCTTCTCGTAATTCTCAATCGCTTCAACCAAACCTTGTACAACCTTATTAGCCTGTGCAATCGCCGTTGGATCACTCTTACGAGCATCATGCTGTTCTAACTCGGCAATTGCTGCTGAAACTTTATCTACTCTAACCTGTAACGCCGGCATTTTCTTTCGATCGGTTATGCCGATTCGCTGCCACTTACTCTCTAAATCTTTAAATGTTCTACGTGCGCTCTTGAAATCACTAACTGGAAGCAGAGATTCAATCTGTGTCAGTAGTTCCTCTCGTTTTTGCAAATTCTCGACCATGGAGCCTTGGCGTTTTTCCATATCGGCATTCTTGGCTGCAAAGAATTGATCTTGTGATGTTTTGAATCGGTTCCAAAGGGCGGTGTCAGTAGATTTCTTTCCTCTACCAGCAGCCTTCCACTTGTCCATTAAAGATTTATATTTTTGCGCCGTTTTTAACCAATCGCGCGAGTTAGCCAAACTTTCAGCCTCTTTAACTATGATCTCTTTTAATTCATTGACTTTTTTAAACTCAATATCAAGGGTTGCAAAATGAGTTCTGCGACGTTTATCAAACTTATTTCGGGAAGAGGAGAAGCGCTTCCATAATTTTGCATCAGTTGCTTTATCTAGGCGCGGTGCTTTCTTCCACTCATCAAGTAACTCTTTAAGCTTCTCAGTGGTTGCCTTCCAATTCAGGGAATCAACCAAGCTCTCGGCTTCAGTTGCTATGCGTTCTTTTTGGGCGGCTATTTCATTCTTGCGTGCAGCTTTCTCGGCGGCTTGGGCTTGCTTCTTAACTTCATAAGCCTGCCTATGTGATTCAATCAAGTCCGGTATTGACTCAATTGACGCAGTTAACTTAGCGAGATCGCCAACACCATTTAAGTTTTGTATTGCAATCTTTAATTTAGCAACTGCTTCTTGCGCATCAGATGGAACCATTGCCCCGGATCGAACGCGGGCTGCAAGTAAGGCAACCTCTGATGCCAACATCTCAAATTTCTTAACAAAATAGGCAAGTGCCTCATCAGCATTTTTACCTGGGTATGAGCCAACCGCTTTTTCACCACTTGGTGTGATTACGTAAACAGTGCCATCTTCGGCAACTCGTCCAAATTTAGCCGGATCCCCAATTAGTACCGCCGCCGCGTTATTTAAAACTTCGCTGCCTTGATTTACTTGATCTTGCATCTGTTTAGCTCTCTTTCGTTGCGCAATTCAGTTTTTATGTGAATTGTTATGTGGGCGGGCGGTGCAATCATGTTCGATTGCTGGGTTTTTCCTATCTCCAAAGGTAGCCTACCTATCTGAATACGAGAAATTCTCGCTGGATTAGGGCGGTAAATCTCCTTTGTTGATCGATCGAATTGTGGCCCCGTACTTTGAAACTAACTGTTGGATTTTAAGCAGTGGCGCCAATCAAGAGTGTTTAATAGTTGATCCAGGTATGGCAAAACCTAATTTAGTTGATGCGATTATGGAGAAGGTTACAAAACATAATCTGAAACCGGTTGCGGTTTTGATAACTCATGGCCATATTGATCATTTCTTCTCGTTAGTGCCGCTTACAAAAGCTATTCCACTTCATACCTATGTCAGTAGCGAAGATAGATATCTTTTAAGTGATCCTATGAAATCGTTAATGCAGGATGGTTCAACAAGGCATTTGATTGAAAGTTTTGGGGCAGGCGACTTTAAGGAACCAGATGAGGTAATTGAATTAGCCGACTTTCAAAGATTTGAAGTAGGTGGCCTGAAAATCGAGAGTATTTTTTCACCTGGACATACCAAGGGTTCCTTGATGTTTGAAGTTAATGAGGAGCAGTTGATTTCCGGTGATGTCCTATTTGCTGGCTCGATAGGTCGAACCGATCTTCCAACTGGATCAGCAAGTGATATGCGTAAAACATTGAAAGAACGAGTTTTGACACTTCCAGATCACTTAAATGTACTGCCTGGGCATGGCCCGCAAACTACAATTGCAAATGAGCGTAGAAACAATCCTTATTTACAAGGAGAGTTTCTTGATTAAATGGGAGATTAAGCGATGAATAAGTTTGCGGCTCCAAAAGGTGTGAGCGAGTATTTCCCACCGCGCTCAGAACTATTTGAAATCGTGCGAGATCATCTAATCGCCCCTGCCAAATTAGCTGGATACACACTAATCGAATTGCCCGTATTTGAAGACACTGCACTTTTTGAACGTGGTGTTGGTGAATCAACTGATGTGGTTAGCAAAGAAATGTATACCTTCGAGGATCGTGGTGGTAGATCGATAACACTTCGCCCAGAAGGCACGGCAGGTGTGATGCGATCTGTTATTGAAAATAATTTAGATAAGGGTCAACTACCTGTAAAGGTTTATTACGCTGGACCATTTTTTAGAGCCGAACGCCCACAAGCTGGTAGATATCGCCAGTTTTATCAAGTAGGTATTGAAGCAATTGGTTACGGTGATCCAGAGTTAGATGCTGAAGTAATTTGGGTCGCAGATACCGCCTTCAAATCTTTAGGTTTAAGTAAATATGAATTACAGATTACCTCCCTAGGTGATGCATCTTCTCGAGCTGCTCATAGAGTTGAGCTAATTAAATATATAAACAAATTATCTTTAGATGAGGAAACAGTTCGCAAAGCGCAGATAAACCCTCTACGTTTATTTGATGATAAACGCTCTGAGATTATTGAAGCAATGGCGGATGCGCCATTGCTGATTAACTACTTAAACGATGCTAGTTCCACTAATTTTGAAAAGGTCAAATCAGCACTCTCTGATTTGAATATTTCCTTCAAGATCAATCCCAAGATGGTTCGTGGTTTGGATTACTACACCGGAACAACCTTTGAATTTATTCATCCCATGCTTGGTGCTCAATCAGGCATTGGTGGTGGTGGCAGGTATGACGGGTTAATGAGCCAACTAGGAGGAGCTGACTTATCTGGCATAGGTTTTGGAATCGGTATTGATCGAGTACTTATGGCTTGTGAGGCAGAAAACTCTTTAAATAAATTGATTAAAAATATTGATTTGTTCATCGTCCCGATCGGTGAGGATGCGAAGGCATTTTGCGCAAAGTTAATTATGGAGTTGCGCAAGAGTGGCGTGGTTGTGGATATGGCGTATGGAGATCGAGGGTTAAAAGGTGGAATGAAGGCGGCAGATAAAAGCGGTGCCAGCTTTGGATTGGTAGTCGGTGATGATGAATTGTCATCAAAACTCGGCAAGATTAAGGATATGAAAAGCGGCGAATTTATTTCTAGTACGCTAACGCCTTCTGCAATCTCCTCATTTCTTGCAAAGATAGCAAGAGATTAATAAAGCAAGGGTTGGTTAGCTAAAAAAATGTTACGCACACATGATGCCGGTGTTTTATCGGCAAAAGATGTTGGAACCCAAGTAAAACTTGCTGGCTGGGTTGCACGACGCCGCGATCACGGTGGTGTGGCTTTTATTGATCTACGAGATGGAACAGGCTCTGTTCAAGTTGTTATTAATGATGAGAAAACAGCAGGTGAGTTACGCGCTGAATGGTGTGTATTAGTTATTGGAACGGTTAAGGCAAGGCCGGTTGGAAATGAAAATAATGAGATTGCAACTGGTGGGATCGAAGTTGTTTGCGATCAACTTGAAGTATTAAGTGAAGCTGCCGCCCTTCCGTTTCCGGTCGACAGTGGGGATTTATCCAATATTTCTGAGGAAGTCCGGCTTAAGTATCGATATTTAGACTTACGACGTGAAGGACCGGCAAAGAATTTAAGATTAAGATCCAAAGTAACGGCAGCAATTCGTGATGTTATGAATGATTCTGATTTTCTTGAGATAGAAACACCTTATTTAACAAGATCCACGCCAGAAGGTGCGCGAGATTTCTTGGTACCAGTTCGCTTACAACCAGGTTCTTGGTATGCACTTCCACAATCACCTCAGTTATTTAAGCAATTGTTAATGGTTGCGGGCATGGAGCGTTATTACCAAATAGCCCGTTGCTTTAGAGATGAAGATTTTCGAGCAGATCGACAACCTGAGTTTACGCAATTAGATATTGAGATCTCCTTCGCAGATCAATCTGATGTAATGGCCATTGCTGAAAAGGTTTTACAAAAAGTTTTCGAAAAAGTAGCTGGTTATAAAATTAATCTCCCTATTCCTCACATGACTTATGAACAAGCAATGCGCGAATATGGTTCAGATAAACCGGATCTGCGCTTTGAAAATAAATTAATTAATATGACCGATTTCTTCAAAGAAACAAGCTTCCGTGTTTTCCAATCCGAATATGTTGGTGCCGTTGTAATGCCTGGCGGGGCTGCCTCGCCTCGTCGCGAATTAGATGCTTGGCAGGATTGGGCAAAAGCTAGAGGCGCTAAAGGTTTGGCTTACATTTTAGTTCAAGATGATGGCACATTAGGTGGGCCGGTAGCTAAGAATTTATCCGAAAAAGAAATTGCAGGTGTAGCCGCTTTTGCTGGAGCAAAAACAGGGGACGCTATATTTTTTGCTGCCGGCTTGCCAGCTGCTTCACAAAATCTCTTAGGTGCGGTGCGACTTGAAATTGGAAATCGTTGTAATTTGATTGATGAAGCAGCTTGGAAATTTGTATGGGTAGTTGATGCTCCAATGTTTGAGTCAGTAGATGAAGAAAATCCTGGTTCCGGTTGGACCGCAGTTCATCACCCATTTACAGGTCCTAAGCCGGAGTTTAAAGATACTTTTGATAGTGATCCAAAGTCTGCACTGGCATATGCCTACGACATCGTTCTAAATGGAAGTGAAATTGGTGGGGGATCAATTCGAATTCATCAACGTGAAATGCAACAACGCGTTTTTAAGACGATTGGATTATCAGCCCAAGAGGCGGAGAGCAAATTTGGGTTTTTACTAGAAGCATTTAATTATGGCCCACCACCTCATGGCGGTATTGCACTTGGAATTGATCGTTTATGCGCTTTACTTGCCGGTGCTTCCTCAATTCGTGAAGTGATCGCATTCCCAAAAACAGCTAGTGGCGGTGATCCATTAACTGGGGCACCAACGCCGATCACGCCCGCACAACGCAAAGAGAGTGGCATCGATACACCGCCTACTCCAAAGCAAAGTTAGAATTTCAGGTATTCTGCACGCATGGGTCCAGGTGGAATCGCAACAATTATTGCAGCGTCATCACTAGCTGTTATTGCAGTCGCAGTTGCTTACACAGTCATCAGGGCAAGCCGACTAATTGATGAGATCACAACAACTATTTCTTATGTAAATAAGCCATTAAAAAGTTTAGCCAAAGCCGCAAAGTCGGTAGAGGATCTAGCAAGTAAGGTTTCTGGGGCAGGGGATACATTTTTTGAAGAGAACCCACTTGCAATGAAGGCGGCCGGTGCAATTGTGGCGGCGGCCAAATTAAAAAAGGGTAAAAAACGCAAAGTTGCGAAGTAGTTATTTATGAATTCCGCAGAGATTCGCTCTCGTTGGCTAGATTTTTTTGAGAAAAATAATTCACTAAATCTAAAGCACACAGTTGTGCCGTCTGCATCTTTGATCGCCGACGATCCAAATTTATTGCTGGTAAATGCTGGCATGGTTCCATTCAAGCCTTACTTCCTAGGTGAAGTAACACCGCCTTATGAGCGAGCAACATCTGTCCAAAAATGCGTCAGAACTCTAGATATTGATGAGGTTGGAAAAACAACTCGGCATGCTTCATTTTTTCAAATGTGTGGAAATTTTTCATTTGGTAATTACTTCAAAGAAGGTGCAATTGCCCTTGCATGGGAGTTATTAACTAAATCAATTTCAGATGGTGGATATGGTTTCTCCCCAGAGAAGTTATGGGTAACGGTTTATAAAGATGATGACGAAGCGGCTGATATTTGGCATAAACAGGTTGGTGTACCGAAGGAGAGAATTCAACGTCGCGGCATGGCTGATAATTTTTGGTCAATGGGAGTACCTGGTCCTTGCGGTCCTTGTTCTGAAATTTACTTTGACCGCGGACCTTCCTATGGAAAAGATGGAGGTCCAATTGCCGACGAGGAAAGATACCTTGAAATTTGGAACTTGGTTTTTATGCAAAATATCCGAGCAGCTGGGGGCACCAAGGATGATTTCCCAATAATTGGAGAGTTGCCAGCAAAGAATATTGATACCGGCCTGGGCTTAGAGAGAACTGCTGCGCTACTTCAAGGTGTAGATAATATTTATGAAATTGATACAACGAAGATTATTTTGGATAAGGCCTCGCAGTTAACCAATGTTAAGTATGGATTAGATCTAAAATCAGATGTATCACTGCGTGTTGTTGCAGACCATGCAAGAACTGCGATGATGTTAATTGGTGACGGCGTTACCCCTGGAAATGAAGGTCGGGGCTATGTTCTTCGTAGAATGATGCGTAGAACTGTGCGCAACATGCGCTTACTTGGTTCTGATGACTTGGTTCTCGGGGAATTAATTAAAAGCTCAATTATTGCGATGGGACCTCAATACCCTGAACTTAAAACCAATCAAGATCGAATTCTTGCAGTTGCACAAGCCGAAGAGGACACTTTCTTACAAACCTTAAAAGGTGGCACAAGTATTTTTGATCTGGCCGCAAATGAATTGAAAGCAAGTAAAGTAAAGTCTTTACCAGCTGAAACAGCATTTAAATTACATGATACGTACGGCTTTCCATTTGATTTAACACTTGAGATGGCTCGTGAACAAGGTTTAGAAGTCGATGAAAATGGGTTTAGAAAGTTAATGAAAGAGCAGAAGGATCGCGCTAAGGCTGATTCGAAAGCGAAAAAGGGTGGGCATACTGATCTAACGGTATATAAAAATGTTATTGATAAAAATGGTGCCACAAAATTCATCGGGTATGAGCAAAGCAAGTCTGAGGGTAAATTAATTGGAATTTTCCTCGATGGAAAATCTGTTGCTGAGGCAGGTGCCGGATCTGAAATTGAAATAACTTTAGACCGAACGCCGTTTTATGCAGAGGGCGGCGGTCAGTTGGCAGATGCTGGTTCAATTAAATTAAGTAATGGCGCTGTTGTTGAAATTGACGATGTTCAAACACCGGTACCTGGATTAATTGTCCACCGTGGCACATTGGTTTCGGGTTCGATCAAGTTGGGTGAAGAAGTAGTTGCACAAATTGATCTAGAACGCAGAATGGCTATTTCAAGGGCACATACTGCTACACATATGGTGCATAAAGCTTTCCGAGAAGTACTTGGAGAGACGGCTACTCAGGCAGGTTCAGAGAATTCACCTGGTCGTTTTCGTTTTGATTTCCCAGCTACATCTGCTGTTCCATTTTCTGTAATGAATGATGTTGAGCTTCGCGTTAATGAACTATTAATTTCAGATTTAGAGGTATCGGCCCAAGTTATGACACAAGATCAAGCCAAGGCTATGGGAGCGATGGCATTATTTGGTGAGAAATATGGCGATCAGGTTCGAGTCATAAGTGTTGGCGATTGGGCGAAGGAACTTTGCGGTGGAACTCATGTTGGTAGATCAGGTGAATTGGGCGTTGTGAAACTTTTATCCGAATCATCAATCGGAGCCGGTGTCAGGAGAGTGGAAGCACTAGTTGGTGTAGACGCATATAAATACTTGGCAAAGGAGCACATGCTCTTGAATTCACTCACACAAATTGTTAAGGGTGCACGAAGTGAGGAATTGCCAACTCGAATTAATGATCTGATTGAAAAAATGAAAGGTATGGAAAAGGATTTATCAGCTCTTCGAGTATCTGCCGCCCTTGAGTTCAGCAATACATTAGTTGCGCAAGCTAAATCAATTGGAGCAACAAAGGTTATAAACACCGTTTTAACTCCTGGTTTGAGTGCAGAAGAGCTGCGAATTATTGCACTTAAAATGAAAAGCAACATGGAGAGCAGTGTCATCGTATTGAGTTCGATAACAGCTGAAAAAATAATATTAATTGCCTCTGTATCTGAGGATGTTATTAAGATTGGCATCAAAGCCGGAGATTTAGTTAAATCCGCATCCACAATTCTTGGCGGCGGTGGTGGTGGCAAGGATGACTTTGCACAGGGTGGTGGTGTTGCAATAGATAAATTGCCTAATGCCAGCGCTGAAATAACCAAGTTAATTTCCGCTAAATTAAAGTAGATTTTGATGGCTGCACAGTTAGAACGTGGTCGAAGAATCGGGATTGATTTCGGTGATGTGCGAATTGGTGTGGCAGTTTGCGATTTGGAAGCTATCTTGGTTTCACCTTTGAAGACATTAGCAAATGATCAGACAAGAATGAGTGAGCTACAAAGCATTTTTGCAGAGATTGAACCTATTTATCTGGCGATTGGCAATCCAATACATCTATCTGGGGATGAAAGCAAAAAGAGTAGGTCGGTTCAGGAGTTTGTTGCTTCTCTAAGACAAATCTATCAAGGCAAAATATTTCTCATTGATGAACGATTTAGCACGAAGAACTCAGTTGCTCAGTTACATGAATTAGGCAAAGGCGTTAAAGAGGCAAAATCAATTATTGATCAAATGGCAGCGGTGCAGATTCTTAATCAAGCCATCCTGTTGGAATCATCTCCGCCTGGTTTAGGTTCATCATTATGAAGCGCTTGGTTGCCTTATTCATGGTCGGAATCCTTTTTACCTTCGGTGCTATGAATATTCATAACGCTTTCCTATTGATTGATTACCGTGCATCAAGTAATGATGAAAAGGTTGATGTTGTAATTGAGAACGGTGATTATGGATTAGAAATTGCAAAGAAATTGGAAGCTGCCGGTGTTGTAAAAACTGCAAAGGCATTTTATCGGGCAGCTCTTGTGCAGAAAAGATCCGAATCTATTCCACCAGGAATTCACAATATCGACATTGGTATTTCAGCAAGTTCAGCAATAGATCAGTTATTGGATAAGAAACGCAATCGTGGTCTTATCTCCTTCATCGAAGGCCTGAGAAGCTATGAAATTTTAGACATTTTAGAAAAATCAGATTTGCTAGATGGCAAGTTCTCGGGTGAAGTATTTCCCGATGCTTTGTATAAAACAAAAGATTTGGAAGGATTCTTATTCCCTGCACAATACGCTTTTGCACCGAATACAACTGTTGATGACGCGGTTGCCCAAATGCTTGAGCGCTTTAATATTGCGGCTAAGTTAACCGGTTTAGATAAAGGATATATTGATTATTCTGCATATGAAGCACTCATTGTGGCTTCGATTGCAGAGGCAGAGGGAGATCCGCAGGACTATGCAAAGATTGCCAGAGTTATTTATAATCGTTTAAAGATAAATATGCCGCTGCAAATGAACTCAACAATAGATTTTGCCGAGAAAAGAA
>JBIIXT010000026.1:0-11613 GCA_044347205.1 Candidatus Nanopelagicus sp.
TGCCTTTTGCACTGAAGCGAAAGGAGTGGCGAACAAGTGCTCAACGAAATGCAATTAAATGGTCTGCAGTTTCTGGTGTACTGCTAGCACTGCACTTTATTTGCTTCTTCTTGGCAATGCGAATGACAAGTGTTGCAACTGGTACCGCACTAACGGCTACCCAACCAATCTTTGCCGCCATCTTTGTGAAGTTAAGTGGTGGACATATTCCTCGCAAGGCATGGAGCGGCATGTTTATTGCCTTTGCGTCGGTATTACTTATTACTGGCGTAGATTTAAATTTATCACTTCGCTCCTTCCAGGGAGATGTAATCGCGGTAATCGGTGGCGCACTTGCCGCCCTTTATATGATCATTAGTTCAAATGTGCAACGAGAAATTTCAACATCTACCTATACAACTGTTTGTTACTTCTCTTGTGCACTAACCGCTCTGCCGATCGCACTTCTGGCTGGTTATGATTTAGTTGGGTTTTCAAATTATGAATGGGCATTATTAATTGCACTAGTTATTACTGCACAAATTATGGGGCACACCATGTTTAACCTATCTCTAAAAAGAGTTTCACCCGCAGTTGTTGCCCTGGTAGTATTTTTTGAAGTGCCAGTAAGTGCCTTGCTAGCATTTGTTTGGCTAGATCAAACTCCACCTGCCGGCACAATTCCGGGAATTATTGGTTTGTTAATTGGCTGCGGGATATTTGTTGTTCGGTCAAAGCAATGATTGATCTACACACGCATTCAAACTTTAGTGATGGCACTGATTCACCTGCTCAATTAATAAATAAAGCACTGGCAGCTGGCATTACTACGATCGCCTTAACTGACCATGACAGTGTGGCGGGAATTGCCCAGGCACAATCCGCGCTTCGCTCTGGAATCAGCCTTGTGCCCGGTGCGGAAATTTCTTGCCAGACCGATGACGGAATCAGTGTGCATATGCTGGGCCTGTTATTTGATTTAGAGAATAGAGAGTTAATTGCGACTATGGAAAAAACTCGCGAAAATCGACACGGCCGAATGCAGCGAATTATTGAACGCTTAAATGAGGCGGGTATTCAAATTTCAATTCAAGATGTCTTGGCTGAACTTGCCGAAGGAGCAACACTAGGTAGACCACACCTTGCGGATGCTTTAATTAAAAAAGGTGTTGTGAGCTCACGCGATGAAGCGTTTTCACAAATGTTACATAATAAATCAAAGTTTTATGTGGCGCATTACTCACCCAAACCGGTAGAAGCAATTAACTTAATTAAAGCAGCTGGTGGTGTAGCGATTATTGCCCATCCAATGGCATCTCATCGTGGCAGAGTTATTTCAATCGAAACTTTTGGCGATTTAATTGAAGCAGGCTTAGATGGAATAGAGGTAGATCACAGAGATCATTCACCGGATGAAAAAAATGCGTTAATTCAATTAGCACGCGATAACAATCTAGTGATGACAGGTGCTAGTGATTACCATGGAAATGGTAAGTTGAATTTGCTTGGTGAATACACAACTGATCCTGCGCAATGGGAGCGGTTAGAATCTCGGGCTAATCAGCGCAGAGTATTACGCGCATGAGTTCATACTTTGCACCTGATTCAGTAACTTGGCGCGTGCACTCTGATCCATCAATGGTCATTGGCGGAATTCGTGCCTTACTTGAACAAGCACTTCAACCAGATGCCATGGCTGGTGTTTCAGCACATTCAAATTTTCGAGATGATACTTGGGGACGTTTACAACGAACTGGTGATTACGTTGGAGTTCTTACTTTCTCGCCAAAAGCTGATGCGGATAAATTAGCGGCGCGAGTTAGAAATGTCCACGCAAAATTATCCTTAGATGATCCACATTTACTGCTTTGGGTTCATATGGCAATGGTGGATGCATTTCTAGATACTGCAGTTCGTGCTGGCTTGAAGTTATCTCCAGCTGAAATAGATCAATATTTTCTAGAGATGGTTAAATTTGCTGAGTTAGTAGGTATTGCGCCAGCGGATGTGCCAAATTCTTTAGCGCAAACAAAGCAGTATTTTGAAGATATTAAGCCAGAGCTTCGCGCCAGTGATGATGCAAAGCGCGCCGCACTTTTAATTACTGTGCCACCACTTCCAAACTTAATCCGCTTTGCCACTCCATTTGCGCCAACTTGGGCCGCTGTCTCAGCATTAGCTGGCGCTGCGCTACCAAAGTGGGCCAGAGATCTTTACGGAGCGCCAACTTTGCCAGGCCAAGAACTAGCAACAGATATAGCATTAAAAGCTTTTCGCTCATCCTTATTTGTTCTGCCTGAGGCTTTTCGCTCACCACCACAATTAAAAGAGGCGAGGCAAAAGTAAATTAAAATATTATCAATAGCTAACTCAACTGGCGGTACTGGAAAATCAACTACTGCCATGTGTATTGCAATTGCAGCCGCTGAGTATGGCCGCGAAGTTTTACTCGTCGATTTAGATGAGCGAGCAGGTCTAACCTTTCAATTTATGATTGAAAATCCAAGATTTACCATGCTTGAAGTTGCTACAAATAATGCTGCGCTAGATCTCTCAATTATCCGCACCTCTGAGCGAATTGATTTTCTGCCAGCGGCGCCAAGGATTACTGCACTAGATACTCTTGATATTTCAGCAACAGAGCTAAAGCGTAAGTTTTCTAAGTATGAGCTAGTTGTAATTGACACACCATCAGCTTTAAATCAACGATGTAATTTAGCTGCGCAAATAAGTGATGCAGTTTTGTATCCAACCACTGATGCCTTGCTAGCAATTAGGGGAGTCCTGCAAGCCCATGATTTTTATCGTGACCTACAACAGCTGGGTGTACTACCGATTAAACAGCTACTAAAAGAAAATTCAAGTGTTCCAGCACTGGCCGCAGATTTTAAGATTTTAGATCCGCAGATTCCAGATGATGAAAATGTTTACTTAGCGCAGATTGCCAATAAGTCACTTATGAATTATGCGAAGTTAAGTGCGGCAGCAGATGCCTATCGAGATGTAACCTATTTTTTGCTGGAGGATTTACTCGGAGGCAAATCCAACGCGACGCTCTGAGGATTCACCAACTTCAACATAATTAATCTTGTTGTGAGGAACTAGTAGTTCCCGACCTTTGGTATCACTAAGTGAGAGAACAGCATTACTTTTAATAGCATTATTAACCGCTGCAATTACCTCAGCTTGTGAGCTGGCACATTCGAAGCTTAATTCGTGCGTGCTGTCGGAGATGCCGATTTTTACCTCTGTGTGGGCTGAACTCTTCTTACCTGATGCGCTCTTGCTTGCTGTTGTCATACTTAAACCTTATCTACTTCCTGGCTTACTCGCCAATTGAAATTACTGCGCCGATTTTGGGAAACCTGAAATTCCACGCCAAATTAAGTTCATTACTAATTCAGTCGCACGAGTTCGATCAATTTTGCCATCACGATCTAGCCAATGCCGCGCAGTAGTTTGAACAATGCCAATTAAGCCAACTGCCAACATAGTTGATTCTTCCTTAGCTAAACCAGTGTCAATTGAAATTACCGCGCTAACTGCAGCAGCACAGTCATATGTCATTCGGTTTAATCGCTCACGTACTTGTGGCTCTAAACTCATATCACTTTCAAACAAAAGCCTGAATGCTTCACCCTCGGAATCGATAAAACCAAAGTAAGCCTCAACTGTTGCCTTTACTCGATCTGAGTTGTTTCGGTGTTGGGCGATTGCTTTTTGAATTGCAAAAACTAATGAATCAATATGCAGATCTAGTACCGCTAAATAAAGTTCAAGCTTTGATGGAAAATGCTGATAAAGGACGGGCTTACTAACTTTTGCCCGATCTGCTATCTCATCCATTGCCGCCGAGTGATAACCAGCGGCTGTGAAAACTTCTAATGCAGCGCTGAGTAATTGTGCGCGACGTTCATCGCGTGGCAGTCGAGAAGCTTTGTCTTCAGTCATCTGCCTATCTTAATAGGCACTTTAATCCAACGGGTATTTATAGAGTTCTCAGGTTATATTGCGCAGGTGATGGCGCAAAAAAGACTCTTGTTAGTTCATGCTCACCCAGATGATGAGACGATTAATAATGGCGCCACGATGGCCAAGTATGCAGCTAATGGTGTGGCAGTAACTTTAATTACTTGCACCAGAGGTGAAGAGGGCGAGGTTTTAATTCCAGCACTCGCAAATTTGGCAAGTACGCAAGATGATAAATTAGGTGAGCATCGAGAGATTGAATTAAGTGCTGCGATGGCTGAGTTAGGGATTTCAGATTTTAGATTTCTAGGCGCTCCAAATATAAAATGGCGCGATAGTGGAATGATGGGAACTGATCAAAATAATGGCGCAAATGTTTTTTGGCAGGCAGATTTAGATGATGCCGCTAATGAGTTAGTAAAAATTATTTTAGAGGTGAAGCCACAAGTCATGATTACCTACGATGAGTTTGGTGGATATGGCCATCCAGATCACATTAAGGCTCATCAAGTTGCAATGCGCGCAGCTGATCTTGCTTCCCAGGCCGGCTGGGATATTACAAAAATTTACTGGAACACAATACCTAGATCAGTTATTGAAAATGGCATAGCGAAAATGAAAGAGGTTGGTTCTGATTTCTTTGGTGCTGAAAATGCTGATGATCTGCCATTTGCAAAGCCAGATGAACTAGTTACTTCAGTGGTCTGCGCCCCTGAGTTTGTTGAACAAAAAATGGCGGCGATGAAAGCTCACGCTACTCAAATCTCACTCGATGGCCCATTCTTTGCACTTTCAAATAACTTAGGCCTTTCGGTTTGGGGCGATGAGTACTACACATTAGTTAAAGGTGAGATCACAGCGCCACTAGATGAGGCTGGCCGTGAATTAGATTTATTTGCTGGAATTAAATTATGAGATACCTAAACTCATTAATTTTTGGCGCATTCGTTGGCTTTACCGCCACTATTTTGCATAACGCTTGGCAGCCGGCCGGCTTAGTTGCAGCGCTGCTGGTTACATTTCTAGGGATTAAATTACTTGGCATAAAGTATTACTACCGCAGATTTAAAGTTTTAGCCTCAATTAGCTGGCTTGCTGTTGCAGTTCGCGCATCAACGGTTGGCATAGGGGATGAGTTACTGATCTATGCCAATACCTACGGAAATCTATTTTTACTTCTTGGCTTTATTACTCTGGTAATAACAGTGTTATTGCCTAAAGCAGCCAGCTCCAACTTTGACCGTCGGAATTATCTCTAACCTCAATTCCTTCACTCTTTAATAAATCGCGCAATCGATCACTCTCTTTAAAATCACCGGATGCTCTGGCGTTAATCCGCTGTTCTAATAGTGCTTGCTGATCTGCAGAAGGTGGCGTAATTGGCCCTGCTGCCTTAGTAAAGGCTAAGCCGAATAACGCATCAACTGCGATGAAAATTTCATACTTATCAATATCTGAAATCTCATTAGATTTTTCAATATCTCGCAATTTCTGCATCGCCCGCGGCGTATCTAAATCTGTGCAAAAGTTTTCAACAATCTCATCCACCTGCTTTTTTACAACTGTAGGTTTTGATATGCCCTTAGTTGACCATTGCGCAATCTTGCTCCGCCAGCGTTCTAATAAAGCGTTTGCGGTGATAATTGATTGCCAAGTTAAATCCATTTGACTTCGGTATCTATTTTCAAGGAAGCATAAGCGCAGTGAAAGTGGATCTAGATTTTTATCAATTAGATCTTTAACTAGGACCACATTACCGGCGCTTTTAGACATTTTGCGACCCTCAAATAACAAATGCTCACCATGCACCCACACCGCAACAGCCTCACCATCAATTGCCGCATTTGATTGCGCTCTCTCATTCTCATGGTGTGGAAAGCGCAGATCAATTCCGCCAAGATGCAGATCTACATAATCATTTAAAAACTTAAGTGACATTGCAGAGCACTCGATATGCCAACCTGGAAACCCTGCGCCCCATGGTGATGGCCAAATCATTTGGGTTCGCCCCGCAGCTGCCTTCCATAACGCCCAATCTGCGTGAAACTTTTTTGTGCCATATTCAGTCAGATCATGTTTGTGACCTGGCTTTAGCGCTGTCAAACGATTCCCACTAATTGCGCCATAGGACTCAAAGGATTGGGCGGAGAAGTAAACACAATTATCTTCTCCTAAATAAGCATGACCTTTTGCAATTAATTTTGTAATTAGCTCAATCATTAGATCAATGGTGTCACTGGCTTTTGGGTATAAAGCGGCCGGTAAAACATTTAGATATTTTAAGTCTTCATGAAACCTAGCTTCATAAATTTTTGCAACTTCAAATGGATCTTTTGCTTCTAATTTAGCTTGCGCTAACATTTTATCTTCTGAGAAATCCTCTGACATGTGTCCAACATCGGTAATGTTTTGGATGAATTTAACTTCATATCCTAGAAAAGTACTTAATCTAATTAAGATATCGCCCAATAAAAAAGTTCGCATGTTTCCAACATGGGCATCTCGATATACGGTGGGACCGCAACCATAAACTCTGAGCACTTGATCATTACTGATGGATAGGTATTGGTTTGTCCTTGATTTGGTATCAAAAACTTGAATTTTCGTCTTTATCATTTAGGCGGAACAATCTTCCAAAGTGCGATTAATTGCGGATCAAAGCTGACCAAGGAGCCATCCTTTTTTCTTACCTGTGTCAGGCTTTCTAAGGTACCCAGCAGATCTCGAAAACCGCCCGCTGGATCGTGCAATCGGATGCTTACTCGTTGGCCAATGTGAGCCGCTGATGGCTGCATCTTGCTCCTTCAACTAAAGTATGAGACTTACTGGCGGTATTGTGTATCTTACTGGTACCAAAAACCGTGTACATGAGTGAAAGGCGCACATGACTTACATAATTGCTCAACCATGTGTTGATGTGAAGGATAAATCTTGCATTGAAGAGTGCCCAGTTGATTGCATTTATGAGGGTGATCGCATGCTTTATATCCAACCTGATGAGTGCGTAGATTGCGGAGCATGTGAGCCAGTATGTCCGGTTGAAGCAATTTATTATGAAGATGATGTGCCATCGCAATGGAAAGAGTTCAGTGAAGTTAACAGTAAATTCTTTTTAGAGATCGGCTCACCTGGTGGCGCTGCCAAGATGGGCGCCGTTGGTACTGATCATGCAACAGTTGCCGCACTTCCACCACAAGCAAAGTAGAACTCCCTGAATCTTCCAGATTTTCCCTGGGATTTACTTGCACCCTACGGTGAAAAAGCAAAGCAACATTTAGCAGGCTTCATAGATCTATCTCAAGGAACACCAGTTGATGACACACCAGAATTTATTCAAGCAGAGTTTATAAAAGCAGCGAACTCACCAAGTTACCCGCTAACTGCCGGCACACCAGAACTTCGATCTGCAATTTCGAATTGGGCAAAATTAAAACTAGGTGCAACGGGTGACTTTGATGTCCTGCCAATTATTGGTTCAAAAGAGTTAGTTGCTTGGCTACCAACATTTTTAGAGAGCAAGATGGTGCTCTATCCAGAGGTGGCATATCCAACCTATTTAGTGGGAAGTAAAATCTCACAAAGTAAATCACAAGCGGTTGCAATCGATGCCACAACTTGGCCAGCTGCAGATTTAGCTTGGATTAACTCACCATCTAATCCAACTGGGCAGGTTCAAAACACAGAGCAACTACAAGCAGTAATTCAATGGGGCCGCCGCAACAATGCAGTAATTGCCAGCGATGAGTGTTACCTAAGTTTTGCCAAGGATGCTCGGTCAATCTTGTCGGTGGCAAATGGAGATAATAAAAACTTATTAGCAGTTCACTCACTTTCAAAGCGTTCAAATCTAGCGGGCTATCGCGCCGCCTTTATTGTTGGAGATCCATTATTAATTGAAAAGATTCGCCAGATCAGAAAGCACGCTGGAATGATGGTGCCATTGCCAGTACAAAAAGCGATGATTGCGGCTTTATCAGATGAGGATCATGTGGCCGAGCAAGCCCAGCGTTATCAAAACCGCCGTGAGATATTAAGAAAAGCATTAGAAGATAGCGGTTTTCGGATTGAACATAGCCAAGCAGGTTTATATATCTGGTGCACCCGTAATGAGGATTGCTGGCAGAGCGTTGATTGGTTTGCCAAGTTTGGCGTACTAGTTACACCAGGAATTTTCTATGGCGCTGAAAAATTTATTCGAATTGCCCTAACTGCAAGTGATGAAGAGATTAAAGCTGTCGCCCAACGGATGAGTGCATGAGAACTTCAGCGATCTTGCTTGTTGGTGGCAAGGGAACCCGGCTTCAGCCCTTAACAAATAAGATGCCAAAGCCAATGTTGCCGGTGGGCGGGGTGCCATTTACTGAGCATCAAATAATTAAGGCAAGGCAGGCTGGAATTGCTGAGATTGTCCTTGCTACCTCATACCTTTCAGAAGTATTCAAGCCCTACTTTGGAGATGGCAGCAACTTCGGTATCAAAATTAAGTATGCAGTTGAAGAGGTCGCACTTGGAACGGGTGGTGCAATCAGAAATGCCGCAGATTTACTCGCACCAACTGATCAAGTAGTTATATTTAATGGTGATGTTCTAAGTGCGCATGATTTGACTGCGCAAATAAAATTTCATGAACAGATGCAGGCTGATGTAACCCTGTACTTAACAAAGGTTGCTGATGCTCGTGCCTATGGCTGCGTTGAACTTTCTGGCGAGAATCGAGTGAAATCATTTTTAGAAAAAATGGAGAAACCACCAACTAACTCAATTAACGCAGGTTGCTATGTCTTCAATCGCTCAATTATTGATGAGATTCCAGCACAAAAGGTAGTTTCAGTTGAGCGCGAGAGCTTCCCGCAATTACTTGCTGCTGATAAAAAAGTATTTGGCTTCATAGACCAGTCATATTGGCTAGATATTGGAACACCAGCTGCATTAGTTAGTGCATCTAAGGATTTAATTAGTGGAAAAGTTTTCTCAGCAGCCACTCCTGAACATAGCGGTGACACATTAATCTCAGCAGATGCTGTGGTTGCAGCCGATTGCACAATTTCAGATGGCACAATCATTTACCCTAAAGTTGTAGTTGAGAGTGCAACGGTGATCTCTGGTTCAATAATTGGCGAGGGTGCTCAAATTGGAAGTGATTGCATAATTACCGATTCATTTATTGCACCAAATACGAAAATTAAGGCCGGAAGTATCATTTTAAATAATTATTTAGGCTTCTAACCCAGTAATTAGGCGTAACTTCACCCCTTCTCAACTTGACTTAAAGTACTTACATGCGTGTAATTATCCCTATAGCGGTAGCCCAGTCATGGGGCCACAGAGATTAAAGGAGCGTTATGTCCAAAGCACGCGCAGAGTCAGTTGATCTAGTTATCTCCTCAGATGGCCTTTCCTGGCAAGAGCGAGCACTGTGTGCCCAGACCGACCCAGAGGCCTTTTTCCCAGAAAAGGGTGGTTCAACCCGAGAAGCTAAGCGAGTCTGCCTTTCCTGCGATGTTCGCTCTGAGTGTCTTGAATACGCATTGGCACATGATGAGCGCTTTGGAATTTGGGGCGGCTTATCTGAGCGTGAGCGTCGTAGATTAAAGCGCCGTCCAGCATAAATTTAACTGAAAGAATTTTTTTTAAACTCAAGACAACTTCTCACCGAATGTATGAATGCAATACGGTGTTTCAGTGAGCACTGAGCTATCAGATCAACATGTCACCGCAATCATTGTTTCCCATGATGGCGTTACTTGGCTAAGTGAAGCAGTTGCCGCACTTTCCTCCCAAAAATTAAAGATAGATGAAATCATTGCTGTCGATAATGGGTCAATAGATGGCTCACCAAAATTACTGCGTAACGCTGGTATCAAAGTTATTGAACAAAAAAGAGATGCTGGTTTTGGCTCAGCGGTTGCAGCAGCGGTTGCATCACTACCTAAATTTGAAATTGCCGCAGATGGTGAATGTAATGAGTGGCTTTGGATTTTGCATGATGATTGTGCACCGGATCGACATGCGCTAAAGCTTTTACTTACCGCCGCACTTGAGCGACCACAAGTTGGAATCGCCGGCCCAAAAATTCTTGGATGGTATGACCGTAAACATATTTTAGAAGTTGGCGTTAGCATCACTGAGAATGGCTCAAGATGGACTGGGCTTGAAGAGCGCGAGCATGATCAAGGCCAACATGATGAGACAAAGATTGTTTTGGCGGTAAGCACAGCTGGAATGTTGATTAAGCGCTCGCTATATGAAGAACTTGGCGGTTTTGATCCCAGCCTTGAATTATTTAGAGATGATATTGATTTTGGCTGGCGTGCTCATATTGCTGGTTACTCAGTTATCAGTGTTGGCGAAGCAATTTTGTACCACGCAGAAGCTGCTGCCTCTGAGCGCCGAGTTGTTGATGTGCGAGATGCCCTCCTGCATAGGCCACTGCTCTTAGATCGTCGCAATGCTGCATTTGTTTTACTAGCAAATTCCAGCCGATGGATTCTGCCGTGGGTTGCAATTCAACTCCTCTTTACCGCAATAGGCAGATCAATTATTTACTTGCTGGCTAAATTGCCCGGCTATGCCGCAGATGAGATTGCAGCTATCGCTTTACTGATATTTAAACCAGCAGATTTAGTTAAATCTAGAAGGTATCGCAAAGAGGGAAAGTATCTAAGCGCTCGAGTGATCAAACCCTTTATTCCATCACGAAGTGTTAGGTACCGACTAACTTTAGAGCGAATCTCATCATCGATATTTAACGCATTCAAATTTGGAAAAAATCAAGATGAAGCAATTGTTTCTAAAAGCTACTCTGACATTGGTGTAATTGATGAGAGTTTTGATGAATTACAAATTCTGCCAAATCAAAGCTTTACAAAATTAAGATCATTAGTGAAACTGCCTATGCTCTTCGGATTCCTAATTACAATCGGTATCTCAATCTTTTATTCACGAAATAGATTTGGCTCAATTGCCGGTGGCGCGCTAGCTGTTGCACCTGATTCTGCGATGGATTTAATTCGCAGATATGTAGATTCCTGGCATTTAGTTGGCCTTGGAAGTTCAGCTGCTGTTCCAACCTGGCTACCTCTAATTGCAATAGGTTCTGCGATCACATTGGGTAACCCGCAAACCTTTCTTACCCTAATATTTTTCTTAACTCCAACTATTTGCTTCCTAATCTTTTATCGGACTGCAAATAAATTTAAGCTTGGTAAGTACTCTTCGTTTTTTGCAGCACTTCTTTATGCATTTTCACCAGTGGTACTGACCTCAATAAATCAGGGACGCATTGGCACAATCGCTATTGCCTTTATTTTGCCAATTCTCTTTACCTTGTTTATAAAGGATCAATCTGTTGCAGAGTTTTCAATACGCCGATTAGCAATGATCGCACTAGTTGCAGGAGTCGCTGTTGCTTTTTCACCGCTATTTGCAATCACGTGGATCCTGTTGCAGATAGGTTTTATCATCAAAGATTACTTTAATGATTCGGGCAAATGGAAAAAATTAGAGCCCAAAGAAATTTTGAATAATTTAAATAACAAGCAGACCAAAAATAGGTTAATTCTGATTTTGGCTCCAATTGCAATGAATATCCCTTGGGCATTTTCCTTCATCTTCCATCCACTGCGTGGTTTAGTAGAACCTGGACTATCCGTTGAAAGTGCCGGC
>JBIIXT010000084.1:0-3203 GCA_044347205.1 Candidatus Nanopelagicus sp.
TTGCTACCGCCAAACAAGTTAAACTTGTAAGTGCAGTAGCAGATCACGCAACCAAATTGCGGGTGTAGCTCAATGGTAGAGTTCTAGCCTTCCAAGCTAGCTGTGCCGGTTCAATCCCGGTCACCCGCTCCATTCTTTTAATTAATTGAACCAACCAAAATCGCAAAGTAATCTCCATTGAATGTCATAGGGGCTCCGGTAGTTCTGTTTCCACACTTAACGGAAGCAAATAATGAAAAATTTGCGCCAGCCGACGTGGCGTCAACTATAACTTTTGCAATCAATGAGTGTTCTACCGTATCTGTGTTGCCTCGATAAGAGTGACCTTCAACTGCAAGGTAGCTGACAGAAATAGTAGGAGTTCCTGCCGATGAAGTAATAGTCAATGACAGTGGGGAAATGTTTGGATCACCATCGGATCCTCGAATCATCACATCAATAAAGTATTTTTTTCCATCAATAAAATCTCCGAATGCGCTTGATAGCTTTGAATTTCCGGGATCTGCGGAAAGAGTTCCGACGAATGGAATTGATCCAAAGTAAACATTCGAAGGCCCAACCACACCAACAGTTCCTGTTTCCCCTTTTGGTCCTGCCGGTCCTGCGCTTCCGCTTCCACTACCTGCTGGTCCGGTTGCACCAGTTGCACCTGCGTTTCCTTGTGCTCCTTGTGAGCCAGCTGGACCGACAGCACCGGCTGGGCCAGGTGCGCCACTGCTAGAAGTAGATAAACCAGTGGCTCCATTTTTTCCATCAACACCTGCAGGGCCAATTGGTCCAGATGGACCCTTTAGTGAAACTGGAATTGGCCACTTACTTTTTGTCTTTGGGCCGTAGATGTTTAAAGATTTTGTATCAATATAGAAATCACCATCTAGGCCAATTGTTGCTGAAGGAACTCCGCGGCCACTTAGCACTGTGTTTGCAGGCAGTGTTGTGCTTCTGCCGGCTGCATATGAATTTGTTGAGTTAATTGAGGTCATCAAGATTGAAATGACTAACGCTTTAATTAATTTATTTGATCCTATCTTCTTCATCGCGCTGCTCTATTCTGGCTTTAAAAGATTTATATCTAGTCCAGTTGACTAGCTGAAGTTCATTTTGCGCTTGGTTACTCTGTGTAATCAATAATGCTCACACTCATTTCACAGCAAGTTGGTTTGGTGAGCGTGGGCTGCCACTCTTATGATTGGGTTTAGTAAACAAACTCAGACCTGACGCTCAGGTATATGAGATGATCGCCTCAGGCGGGGATAGTTATCTACTCCCATCGGTGCAAAATTGCATTGAATAGCAGTAAAAGAAACGAGGACCAATGAACAAGAAATTAATCGCAGCGGTAGCAATGGTTGCCGTAGCACTTTCTGTGGGCTCAGCATCATTTGCATCAGCTCATGGTGGCATGGGTGGCAAAGGTGGAAAAGATGGCGCAGCATTAACCGCTTTGCTATCTGATTTAGTTTCAAAGGGCACAATCACACAATCCCAAGCAGATGCAATTGCAAAGGCTCGAACAGATGCAAAGGCGCTAGCACAAGCCAATCGTCCAACTGAAGCAGAAAAGCAAGCACATCGCACAGCAGCCAAGGCAGTTATTACTTCAACTCTTGGAATTACTGAAGAAACACTAAAGGCTCGCGTTAAAGCTGGAGAATCATTAGCAACAATTGCTGGTGTAAAGAAAGATGCATTAATCACAGCTCTAGTTGCATTTGAATCAAAAGAAATTGATGCTCGCGTTGCTGCAGGTAAGTTAACTGCTGCTCAAGCAAGTGCCGCTAAAGCAAACCTGACTGCAATGGTTGCTGAAAAAGTAAACAGTGTTAAAGGCGTTGGTAAGAAGGGTCATGGCAAAGCTCCTATGGGTCAAGCCTCTACCGCTAATTACAACTCTGGCTTAACAATCAGGGCGTAAGCACTTCAGAAGTACCTTTCAAATCTAGACACTTTCGGCCCAGCTCATGAAAATGAGCGGGCCGTTTGTGTTTTCTGCCAAACTACAAACATGAAAATCCATATTGGTAGTGATCATGCCGGCCTTGAATTTAAGGCAAAGATAATTGAGCATCTAAAAAAAGCTGGCCATGATGTAACTGATCATGGACCCCACCAATATGACGCACTAGATGATTACCCAGTTTTTTGTATTCCCGCAGCGCAAGCAACCGCAAATGATCCAGCCTCCTTTGGCATTGTTTTAGGTGGCTCTGGCAATGGCGAGCAGATGGCAGCAAATAAAGTAAAGGGTGTTAGGGCCGCATTAGTTTGGTCAGTAGAGACTGCAAAGCTGGCCCGTGAACATAACAATGCAAATGTGATCTCTATCGGTGGTCGCATGCATGATGAGGCTTTTTGTTTGCAATTAGTAGATACTTTTTTAGCAACAGCATTTACTAATGATGAGCGGCATGTGCGCAGGATTAATCAGATAGCTAAGTTTGAAACAGGCGGGACTATTTAAGCTTTTTATACCTTAAATCTGTAACTGTGTGAGCCTTCTTTAATGCCTGTCCTTCAAACTTTGAAATCGGGCGCCAATCTGGGCGCTTAATTACTCCCCCGCTAAATCTTTGGTTGCGATCAAATCTAGCCTTAATCCAATCGGTGTATGGCTGCCAATCACTGGCAATATGAATATAGCCATTTGGTTTTAATTTGCTGGCAATTAATTCAACAAACTCATCCTGAACGATTCGCCGCTTATGTTGGCGATTTTTTGGCCATGGATCTGGAAAGAAAAGATGCACAGCATCAATTGAATTATCTGGAATAAAGTTATTTAACAAGTGGGTAGCATCTTCACGAATTAACTTGATGTTATTTAATTTCTTTTCAATCACTAACATAAGTAGTGCTCCCAGACCTGGGTTATGCATTTCAACTGCCACATATCCACTTTCTGGAAAGTGCTCAGCAATCTGCGCAGTTGCCTCACCCATGCCAGAACCAATTTCAAGAATTACCTCATTTGCATCTGGAAATACATCATTAATCTTTAATTCACTTTCTACCTGCAAACTAAAGTTGCTCCAATGTGTTTTCATCGCCAAAGCTTGCGCTCTAGTTGGGCGATTACCCCGAAGGGCGTAACTTCGATTCGATGGCCGTTCCATCTTGGCTTAACCTGCAATCTCTGATTGGATACCTGCATAGAAGTGTTTAAGAGTTAATAATAAGGAGTAAATGTGCCAGGTTTAAATTCC
>JBIIXT010000088.1:0-37428 GCA_044347205.1 Candidatus Nanopelagicus sp.
CGATTTGAATAATCTCATTCTCAGTTAACTGATGGAACACAACAATGTCATCAATACGGTTTAGGAATTCTGGGCGGAAGTGAGTCTTTAGCTCATCTCCTACCTTTGCCTTCATGCGCTCGTAATTGCCTAATGCATCCTCAACATTGGCAAAGCCAAGTGAGAGTGATTTAGAGATATCACGAGTACCAAGGTTGGTAGTCATAATGATGATGGTATTTTTGAAATCTACAACACGACCTTGTGAGTCAGTTAAGCGACCATCTTCTAGAACTTGTAATAGTGAGTTAAAGATATCTGGGTGAGCTTTTTCAACCTCATCAAATAGCACAACAGAGAATGGGCGACGACGTACCTTCTCAGTTAATTGACCACCCTCGTCATATCCAACATAACCAGGAGGTGCACCAAATAAACGAGAGGCGGTGTGCTTCTCTGAGTACTCAGACATATCTAATTGAATTAAGGCATCGGCATCGCCAAATAAGAATTGTGCAAGTGTGCGAGATAACTCTGTCTTACCAACACCAGAAGGTCCAGCAAAAATAAATGATCCGCCTGGACGCTTTGGATCTTTTAGCCCAGCGCGAGTACGACGAATTGCTTGTGATAAAGCTTTAATCGCTTGATCTTGTCCGATTACGCGCTTATGTAGCTCCTCCTCCATACGAAGTAAGCGAGCAGTCTCTGCCTCAGTTAATTTAAATACTGGGATACCGGTCGCAATTGAAAGAACTTCTGCAATTAACTCTTCATCAACTTCAGCGACAACATCTAAGTCGCCAGCTTTCCAATTCTTTTCTTTGTCAGATTTTTCAGTAATTAAAGATTTTTCTTTATCGCGAAGTGAGGCAGCCTTTTCAAAATCTTGACCATCAATTGCTGACTCTTTCTCTTTGCGCGCCTCTGCGATCTTGTCATCATATTCACGAATTTCAGGTGGCACAGTCATGCGACGAATGCGAAGACGTGAGCCCGCCTCATCAATTAAATCAATTGCCTTATCTGGTAATTGACGATCTGAAACATAACGATCAGCAAGTGTTGCAGCTGAAACTAACGCACCATCAGAGATGGAAACTTTATGGTGTGACTCATAGCGATCGCGAAGTCCCTTAAGAATTTCAATAGTGTGGGCAACAGTTGGGGCTGCAACTTGAATTGGTTGGAAGCGTCGCTCTAGTGCTGCATCTTTTTCAAGGTGTTTGCGGTACTCATCCAGTGTGGTTGCACCGATTGTCTGTAACTCACCGCGGGCTAGCATCGGCTTTAAAATTGAAGCTGCATCAATTGCACCTTCAGCAGCTCCTGCGCCAACTAATGTGTGAATTTCATCGATGAACAAAACAATGTCACCACGAGTTCGAATCTCTTTTAGTACCTTCTTTAAGCGCTCTTCAAAATCACCACGGTAGCGAGAGCCGGCAACTAAGGCGCCAAGATCAAGTGAATAAAGTTGTTTATCTTTTAATGTCTCCGGCACATCGCCCTTAATAATTGCCTGCGCTAAACCTTCAACAACTGCTGTCTTACCAACTCCTGGCTCACCAATTAATACTGGATTATTTTTTGTTCGACGAGAGAGCACCTGCATTACGCGCTCGATCTCTTTCTCGCGGCCAATTACTGGATCTAACTTTCCTTCACGTGCTGCTTGTGTCAGATTACGACCAAATTGATCAAGAATTAAAGAGGTAGATGCTTGTCCTTCAGCTGGTCCACCAGCTGCAACCGCTTCTTTACCTTGGTAGCCAGAAAGTAATTGAATAACTTGTTGGCGAACGCGTGATAGATCCGCGCCAAGTTTTACTAATACTTGTGCGGCAACTCCTTCACCTTCACGGATTAAGCCTAAAAGAATATGTTCTGTACCAATGTAATTGTGACCAAGTTGTAGTGCTTCACGAAGTGATAGTTCTAGAACTTTTTTAGCGCGAGGCGTAAATGGAATATGGCCAGATGGTGCTTGTTGCCCTTGACCGATAATTTCTTCAACTTGTGCACGTACTGCCTCAAGTGAGATACCAAGTGATTCCAAACCTTTAGCGGCAACGCCTTCACCTTCATGAATTAAACCAAGCAGAATGTGTTCAGTTCCGATGTAATTGTGGTTGAGCATGCGTGCTTCTTCTTGCGCTAATACAACAACGCGACGAGCACGATCGGTAAACCGTTCAAACATCGAATGAACCTTTCTATTGCAGTTACTGCGCTGCCAACTAGTAGTAAGCCTATAACTTGAGTACGACTTATCGCACATCAGTTTAGGCTCCGCTAGATATAGCGCGGATCTGGCAGGTATAACCCCAAATAGTGGGGGTTTATGCCCGAGTTTCTTAGAGAATCTTGAGCATTCGGGTATTGCCCAGAGTGTTGGGTTTGGCCGACTCTAAATCCAAAAACTCTGCCACACCAGCATCGTAGGAGCGGATCATCTGTTGATAAACCTCAGGTGTTACAGGTGTTCCTTGAATTTCTTCAAAACCATGTGCACCAAAAAACTTTGTTTCAAAGGTTAAACAAAAAACCTTTTTAACCCCAATCTCTTTTGCATTCTTAAGAACTTGATCCAAAATTTGATGGCCGACTCCTTTGCCATGCATCGTTTCAATTACTGCAACAGTTCGCACCTCAGCTAGATCCTCCCAAAGCACATGTAGAGCGCCACAACCAATTACCTCACCAGCTAATTCAGCAACAACAAACTCTTGTACCGCTTCAAATAAAGTAACTGTCTCTTTTGTAAGTAATCTGCGTTGATCTGAATAAGCATCAACTATTTCTCGAATCTTCTTTACATCACCAGTTTTGGCAGATCTGATAACTACTGACATTACTCATCACCGGCAGATGGCTTAACAAGTGGGAACAAAATAGTTTCCCTAATTCCAAGTCCAGTCAACGCCATCAGCAATCGATCAACACCCATTCCCATTCCACCCATTGGTGGCATGCCATGTTCCATTGCGCGCAAGAAATCTTCATCTAGGCCCATCGCCTCTAAATCACCTTTAGCGCCAAGTTTTGCTTGTTCGACTAATCGCTCACGTTGAATAACTGGATCTACTAACTCAGAGTATCCGGTCGCTAATTCAAAGCCCTCAATATATAAATCCCATTTTTCAGCAATGCCTGCAACATCACGGTGAGCGCGAACAAGTGGTGAGGTATCAATTGGATAACCCTTAACAAAGATTGGACCCTTTAACTTATCAACTGCCACATGTTCAAATATCTCTTCAGCTAACTTTCCAGTTATCCACTTTGGATCAACCTTGATACCAAGCTTTGTTGCAATCTTTTTTAAATCATCAAGTGTGCTTTGTGGTGTTACTTTCTCGCCAACACCATCTGAGATTGCATCAAATAAAGAGATCTCGGCCCACTTACCGCCAAGATCTAATTCACGGCCATCATGATGTTTAACAACATGTGAACCAAAGACTGCCTTTGCTGCATCTTGCACCAAGGTGCGAGTTAAATCTGCCATGGTGTTCCAATCACCGTAGGCCTCATATGTTTCAATCATTGCAAACTCTGGTGAGTGGCTTGAATCAGCGCCCTCGTTGCGGAAATTTCGGTTAATTTCAAATACCTTTTCTAGGCCGCCAACTACACATCTTTTTAAGAAAAGCTCAGGTGCAATACGTAAAAATAGATCCATGTCGTAGGCGTTACTAAAAGTTTTAAACGGCCTAGCGGCAGCACCGCCATGCATAACCTGCAACATTGGAGTTTCCACCTCAATAAATTCACGACTGTTAAACGTCTCTCGAAGTGAGCGCATCACAGTCGGGCGCATCCGCGCATTAGATCTTGCCTCAGGGCGAACAATTAAATCAACGTAGCGCATACGAACTCGAGTTTCTTCAGATAAAGGTTTGTGATCTACTGGCAGTGGGCGAAGTGCTTTTGAAGCCAATTCAAAAGAATTAGCCAAGATTGATAACTCACCGCGCTTTGAGGTAATCACCTCACCGGTTACTGAAACTAAATCACCAAGATCAATCTCTGCTTTCCAGATCTCAAGTTGTGCCTCACCAATTTTGTCTAAGGAAAACATTGCTTGTAGTTCAGTGCCATCGCCTTCGCGTAAGTTGGCAAAACATAATTTTCCAGTATCTCGTTTGAAAATTACGCGTCCAGTAATTGATTCAATTTTTCCGGTTGCAACATCAATTGCTAAATCTTTATAAGTATCTCGGAGATTCTTTAAGGAGGTAGTTCGTGCTACTGATACTGGATAGGCCTGGCCACCACGACTTAAAATTGCCTCGCGCTTTTGGCGGCGAATTCGCAGTTGTTCGGGTAGATCATCCTCATCAGCCATAATGAGTTAAATCCTATCGTTAGCCGTTGCGCTCATGTACTAAGCGAAGGCCAATTAAAGTCAGATCTGGTTCATGAAACTCAATACTCTCGCTAATTCCAAGTACTAATGGCGCTAAGCCACCAGTTGCAATTACCGATACATCTCCAGCATCTGGATACTGCTCCTCAAGTTCATCAATTATGCGATTTACTAAACCATCTACCTGGCCAGCAAAACCGTAGATTGTTCCTGACTGCAGCGCTTCAACAGTATTTTTTCCAATAACATTTTTTGGTTTTACTAACTCAACCTTGCGAAGTTGGGCAGCACGTGCGGCAAGTGCTTCAACTGATATTTCTATTCCAGGAGCGAGCGCGCCACCTAGAAACTCTCCTTTGGGTGAGACCACATCAAGATTTGTTGATGTTCCAAAATCAACCACAATTGCTGGTCCATCCTCACCATACAAAGTTGCCGCAGCTAAGGTATTTACAATTCGATCAGCACCGATCTCCTTTGGATTATCAACTAATAATGGGACACCAGTTTTAGTGCCTGGCTCAATAATTGTTGTTCGGATATCACTAAAGTGGCGATTAATTAAGGTTCTAATCTCTCGAAGAACTGCTGGCACTGTTGAGCAAACTGCTAAACCAGTTAATTTATAGCCAGCAAATAAGGCGCTGTACTGCAGCCATAACTCATCTGCGGTATCACGTGGATCTGTTTTAACTCGCCAAGAGTTTTCTAACTTATCCTTATTAAAAACTCCTAATACAGTGTTGGTATTGCCAACATCAATTGTTAATAACATTACTTTCCCTTTCTAAAGTCGAGAGCGATATCAAGTGCTGGAGCGGAGTGTGTTAACGCACCAATTGCTAAGTAATCAACGCCGGTATCGGCGAAGGCTTTTGCATTTTCTAAGGTGATACCCCCGGATGCTTCCAACTTACATTTACCAGCAACTAAAGCAACTGCTTGCTTGCAAAGCTCTGGATTCATGTTGTCTAGTAAAACTAATTGCGCACCAGCAGCTATTGCCTGCGTTAATTGTTCAAGTGAGTCAACCTCAATTTCAATTGGCTTACCTGGAAACTTTTCTTTTAGTGCTTTAAATGCTGCGCTAATCCCACCACTTGCAATTATGTGATTGTCTTTAATTAAACCCTCTGCTGATAAGGAGAGCCGGTGATTTGCTGCCCCACCCATTCGCACTGCAAACTTTTCCAGAGAGCGAAGTCCAGGCGTTGTTTTTCTGGAATCTCTAATTACACACTTTGTGCCAGCTACTGCCTGCACCCATTTATTTGTAGTAGTTGAAATACCACTTAGATGAGTTAAATAGTTAAGTGCGGTTCGCTCTGCCAATAACAATTTTCTAGTGTTTCCCTGCGCAGTAATCAACACCTTACCGGCCGCTACCGTTGCGCCCTCATCAACTAAAACCTCATAGTGATTGATCCCGCAGTACTCAAGAACTGCAGCGGCAACATGTAAACCTGAAACAACGCCCGCTTTTCGAGCAACAAAATCTGCAGTTGAAACTTGTGACTCACTGATGGTTGCAACTGTAGTTATATCTTCACCGCCCATTAAATCTTCAGCAACTGCATCCTTAACCTGTTGAAAGATATGGTTTGGTGAAAGACCAAGTGTTTTTATGTTATCTCGCAGCATATTCATTTAACCTGCTCCAGTCGCTTGTGCCAATTACCATCATCATCAAAGCTTTCAATAACTCTACTTTCCCACTTATCAGATGTATTTGGGAAATCACTTCGCCAGTGCGAGCCTCTTGTTTCAGTTCGCTCCAGGGCTGATCTAACAATTGCTGTTGCTAATAAATGTAAGTTAGAAGCCTCCCACGCTTCAATGCGTGGCTGATCACTTGTTAACTTCGATAACTCTTGCAATGTTTGCATTGTCTTTCGCAGTGATGATTCAGAGCGCATTACGCCAGCACCCTCACTCATGGCAATTTGTAGGGGTAGAACAATCTTTGGATCTAACAAAACTGTTTTTTTATCTTCAATTGGCTGCTCTTGTGGCGGTAGATCATTTGCTAAAGCATCGGCAATTCGGGCGCCAAAAACAAGTCCTTCTAGCAATGAGTTAGATGCGAGTCGATTAGCACCATGTGCTCCAGTGCAAGCAGATTCACCGCAAATATAAAGCCCAGCAACGGAAGATTTACCATTTAAATCAACTCGCACGCCACCGGACGCGTAATGGGAAGCTGGCGCAACTGGAATCTTTTCAACTGTTGGATCTATACCATTTGCAATACAGGATGCGTAAATTGTTGGAAAGCGTTTAGCAAAATCAGTAATTTTTCTAGCATCAAGCCAAACATGTGGCTGTCCACTTATTCGCATTTGATTGAAGATCTCTTTGGCAACTACATCACGAGGTGCTAAATCTGCTTGCGGGTGTTTGCCGGCCATGAACTGCTCATCTTTATGATTTAATAAAATTGCGCCCTCACCACGAACAGCTTCACTAATTAATGGTTGTTGCCCGCGATTAGCTAGATCTCGCCACAAAACTGTTGGATGAAATTGCACAAACTCAACATCTGCAACATCTGCTCCTGCTCGAAGTGCCAGTGCAACACCATCACCAGTTGAAACTGCTGGGTTAGTTGTTTGTGAATAAACCTGACCTAAGCCACCAGCTGCAACGACAACTGCGCGAGATAACGCCCGGCCAACGCCATCTAAACTTCCCTTGCCAATAACGTGCAATGTCACACCACACACGCGCCCAGATGTACTCTTTAGGGCGTCAATGGCAAGTGCGTGTTCAATTATTTCAATTCCAGTATCACCTTGAACTGCAGCTAATAGAGCGCGAGAGACTTCGGCGCCAGTTGCATCACCACCTGCATGCAAAATTCGATTACGTAAGTGGCCACCTTCGCGAGTTAGTGCAATCTCACCAGTTTCAGATTTATCAAATACGGCGCCACGTGCAATTAATTTTCGCACCGCCTCTGGTCCTTCTGAAACTAAAACATCAACTGCAGCTAGATCACATAAGCCAGCACCAGCTGCCAAAGTATCTTTCTTATGTTGATCCGGAGTATCACCTGGCCCAAGTGCGGCAGCGATGCCACCTTGTGCCCACTTGGTAGAGCCTTCATCAATTCTGGCTTTGGTTACTAATAAGACAGATAAATTGTGTGAGCGAAGATTTAACGCAGTTGTTAAACCTGCAACACCAGAGCCAATCACAATTACATCAGCTGTAGTTGTCCAGCCCGGAGCACCACTCAATAATTTCATGCGCCGCTACCCATTGCCCTATTGTCGAGCAAGCGCACCCCATTCACCCAACCGGCGATAATTACCCGCCTATGCTGAGTATTTGAAGTTACTGGGCCAAATGTTTGCTCATCAATTTCATCTAGATAATCCAATTTAAATCCTGGCTCTTGCGCCAGCACTTTATGCATTGCCGGTAAATCATCGCTAGCTAACGCCTTTGAAATAATTAAGGCAGCTTTGCGATCGGCCTCATTTAATCGAACATTTCTAGATGAGAGCGCCAGCCCATCTGGTTCGCGAATAATTGGCGCTGCGATTATCTCAATTGGCAGTTCTAACTCTTTAACCATCTCTTTAATCAGGAAAAGTTGTTGGAAATCCTTCTCGCCAAAGATTGCATACTTTGGCTTAGTTAAATCAAATAATCGCTTAACAACTGTTAGTACTCCAGCGAAGTGACCAGTGCGAGCTGCGCCTTCATATAAATCTGCAACCGCACCAGTTGCAATCTTTTTAATCTCTGCTGGATAAATAACCTCAACTGTTGGCGCGAATACAGCAGTTGCACCAGCTGCCTCTGCCAACTTTAAATCAGCCTCTAAACTCTTTGGATACTTAGCTAAATCATCTTTGTTTTCAAATTGAAGCGGATTAACAAAAATACTTACTAATACCGATTCACTAAATGATTTTCCTAATTTAATTAAGGATTGATGGCCCGCGTGCAATGCACCCATAGTTGGCACAAAAACTTCAAAATTTTGGCGCGCTAAATCAAGCTCAGAATTAATTGCTTTAATCATTGCTCCAGTCCTTTCCGGGTACCGGGCTAGATCACAAGTTTAACTGGCAGATTGAATACTTGCCAATAAAGATTTAATGGAGCCTTTGCCTGGTATTTGCCCATCTGGGTCAATAGCTAGCCATGGCTCAAGTACAAATTCGCGAGATGCAGCTAATGGGTGTGGCAATTTTAGAAAGACAGTATCGATGACTTGATCACCACAAAGAATTAAATCTAAATCAATTATGCGCGGGCCCCATCGCACATCACGAACTCGGCCCATCTCATCCTCAATTGCAAGTAACTCTTTTAATAGCTGCTCAGCCGGCAATGTTGATTCTGCAATTACAACCGCATTTATAAAATCATCTTGCTCTGGTCCACCGACTGGCTTAGTCTCAAAGTAGGGTGAAATAACTAACTCACCAAGTAGCACTTCTAACTTAGTAATTGCAATATCAAGATTTAATCTACGGTTCTCTAAATTAGAGCCTAGGGCAATTACCGTCTTCATCGCTTGCGCTTAATTCGCACAATTACATCAGAGAACTCAATGCCTAACGGTGCCTGCGGCTTATGCACCGCTACCTCAATCTTCTCAACTAATGAATACTCTTTCAATACCTCATCCGCGATTAACTCAGCAACTGTCTCAATTAAATTTACTGGTTCACCTTGGATATGACGCACGATAATCTTTGCCACATCAGCATAGTTAACAGTTTTATTTAAATCATCCTTAAGCTTTGCCAGTTTTACCTCAAGCTTTACATCAACAATAAATTTCTGGCCCGCACTTCGCTCTTGCGGATAAACACCATGAAAACCAATTGCAGTGATCCCAGTTATTTCAATTGAATCACTCATTTGCGAAGCCTATCGGCAACGGCAATTGCATCTAGATGTGGTTTAACTGAATGAGTACGCACTCCCCAAATTTCTAAACGAGCAAGCTGGGCTGTTAATGCAATGCTGGCTGCTTCGCGATTATCAGCATCCTTTGCATTTACAAGCTCTCCTAAAAATCTTTTACGGGAAGCCCCAATTAATATTGGGTAACCAAGTAATTGAAATCTTTCAATATTTTGCAGGATCTCCCAATTATGTTCTGGTTCCTTTGCAAAGCCAATACCTGGATCTAAAATAATTTGTTCTGCTTGAACGCCTGCCTTTAATAATTCAACAACCCGCTGATCTAATTCATCTTTAACCTCTTTGACCACATCTTTATAAACTGCTTTGCTCTGCATATCCTTTGATTCACCGCGCCAGTGCATCACGATGTATTGCACCTTTGGATTTGCAGCAATTAAGGCCGCCATCTTTTCATCAGCTAAGCCTCCGCTAACATCATTTACATATGTAGCACCTGCTGCAATCGCAGCTTTTGCAACCTCTGATCTTGTTGTGTCAACACTAACAACTGCACCATCTTTAACTAACTCAGTGATAACTGGCATTACTCGCTTTAACTCTTCTTCTTCACTTACCCGCTCAGCACCTGGCCTAGTTGATTCACCGCCAACATCAATAATATCCGCACCTTCTGCAATTAATCTGCGACCTTGTGTGATGGCAGCTGCTGGGTCTAAGAATTTTCCACCATCTGCAAAAGAGTCTGGCGTAACATTTAATATGCCTAAAACTAAAGTGCGTTGCATTTATGGCCTTTAAATTACCTTGATTGGTTAATTAAGGAGATTGCTTCAGCCCGAGTAGTTGGGTTCATCAATTGACCCCGCACGGCAGATGTAGTTGTTCTGGCTTGGGATTTGCGAACACCGCGCATAGACATACAAAGATGTTCACAATCAATAATTACGATCACACCTGCCGGCTGCAAAATTTCAACTAACGCATCCGCAATCTGAGATGTCAGCCGCTCTTGCACCTGCGGGCGGCGGGCATATAAATCAACTAACCGAGCCAGCTTTGAAAGCCCTGTGATTCGACCACTCCCACCCGGAATGTAACCAATATGGGCAACTCCATGAAATGGAGTTAAGTGATGCTCACAGTGAGAGAAAACTTCAATCTCTCGAACAATTACTAACTCCTGATGACCGATATCAAAGGTAGTAGTTAATACATCACTCGGTTTTTGCCAAAGCCCTGCGAAGTTTTCCTTAAATGCTTTTGCAACCCGTTTTGGCGTATCTTTTAAACCATCGCGATTTGGGTCTTCACCAATTGCAATTAGTAATTCAGTTATCGCTTTTTCAGCACGCGCCTGATCAAACTCATTCTTAGCACCACCATCATGTGGTCCCATAGAAAGTGAGTTGATATCACTCATTATTGGCGGGCTTTTTTGCAGCAGTTTTCTTAGCTGGCTTTTCTACAACTTTATCTACCGCCTTCTCTACCGGCTTCTCTTTAACTTTGGCTGGCTTAAGTGCAACAGGTGGAATCGTTGATGGCACACGTAATTTAGAACCGGTCCAAGCAGCACGTTTTCTAACCTTTTTCACCTTTTTAAATACTTTTTCAATCTCTTCTTTATTTAAAGTCTCTTTTTCTAGCAGCTCATTAACAAGTTCATCTAATACATCACGATTTGCAACTAAAACATCAAAGGCCTCTTGATGAGCATTTTCAATCATTAACCTAATCTCAGTATCAACAATTGCTGCCACGTTCTCAGAGTAATCACGTTGATGTCCGTAATCGCGACCTAAGAATGGCTGTGAATCTGCAATACCTAATTTAATTGCACCTAAAGTTTCAGTCATGCCATATTGAGTAACCATTGCGCGAGCTAAATTAGTTGCCTTCTCAATATCATTTGAAGCTCCAGTTGTTGGATCATGGAAAATTAACTCTTCAGCAGCGCGACCACCCATTGTGTACGCAAGTTGATCTAACATTTGATTACGAGTTACGGCGTAGCGATCTTCATCAGGTAAAACCATTGTGTAACCAAGGGCGCGACCGCGCGGCATGATTGTTACCTTATGTACTGGATCAGTATGTGGAAGTGCGTGCGCAACTAATGCGTGGCCACCTTCATGGTAGGCGGTAATTCTGCGCTCTTCCTCTGTCATTAATCTTGATTGCTTTTGCGGGCCAGCCATTACGCGATCAATTGCTTCATCCAAATCAGAGTTACTAATAACTTTATTTCCTTCACGGGCAGCAAGTAAGGCAGCTTCATTTAATACATTTGCAAGATCTGCTCCGGTAAATCCTGGTGTGCGCTTGGCGTAAGCAGGTAGATCAACATCTTTAGCAATTGGTTTATTTTTTGCGTGCACTGCCAAGATTGCAGCGCGGCCCTTTAGATCTGGCCGATCTACTGGTATCTGTCGATCAAATCTTCCAGGACGAAGCAGTGCGGGATCTAAAACATCTGGTCGGTTGGTGGCAGCAATTAAAATTACTGAACCATTTGCTTCAAAGCCATCCATCTCAACTAATAATTGATTTAAAGTTTGCTCGCGCTCATCATTTCCACCACCAAGACCGGCGCCACGTTGGCGACCAACTGCATCAATTTCATCTACGAAAACAATTGCTGGTGCATTTGCTTTTGCTTGCACGAATAAATCACGAACTCTGGATGCACCAACACCAACAAACATCTCCACAAACTCTGAGCCAGAGATTGAATAGAACGGAACCTTTGCCTCACCGGCAACTGCGCGAGCAAGCAATGTCTTGCCTGTTCCTGGTGGGCCGTAAAGTAAAACACCCTTTGGAATCTTTGCGCCGATAGCTTGGTACTTAGCCGGATCGGCTAGAAAATCTTTAATTTCGCGCAGCTCTGCAACTGCTTCATCAGAGCCAGCAACATCTGCAAATGTATTTGTAGGTGTCTCTTTTGTTTTTAACTTGGCACGTGAGCGACCAAATGAGAAGACCTTTCCACCTTGACCGCCACCCATAAAGAGCAGAAGTAAAAAGATAATTAATAAAATTGGTAGCAAACTTAAAATCAATGAGACAAAGAAAGATTGAGTTGGTACTTCAACATTCCAATCACCTGGTGGTGGGTTGCTAGTTAACAGCTCAATAATTAATTGTTCTTGGCCCACAACATATGAGGCCTCTAAGCGCTGGGCGCCATCTACAAACTGGCCACTCTTTAAAACAACCTTAATTTTCTGATCACGATCAATTACAACTGCAGATTCAACCTTGTCCTGTGACAACTCATTTAAAATTACAGATGTATCAACAACGGTGTAGTTATTAGTTCCAGTTGAGATCTGACCAAAGATACTTACTGCAACTAATGCAGTAACGATCCAAAATAGTGGGCCTCGCAAAATGCGACGAAATGTTAGCGGTGCACTTTTTTTATTTGCGCCAGCGCTCTTGGCCTTACCAACTTTTTTAAAGTTTGGTAGTTTAAAACCGCTTTTCTTTTTTGCCACGAATTAAGCCACTCTCTTTACCGGATTGAAAACCTCTTACTAGCGAGGGTTAAGAATAAAGGTGTTTTGCAAGAACGCCAATAAATGGCAAATTCCGATACTTCTCGTTGAAATCTAAGCCGTAACCGACCACAAACTCACTTGGAATATCAAAGCCCACATACTTAGCATCAACCTTAACTGTTGCAGCCTCCGGCTTGCGAAGTACCGTCAAAATGCTAACTGATTTAGCACCTCGTGAATTTAAGTTTTCAGTCAGCCAGGAAAGTGTTAAGCCAGTATCTAAAATATCTTCTACTATTAAAACTTCTCTTCCTAAAATATCACTATCTAAATCCTTTAAAATTCTCACAACACCACTTGATTTAGTGCCGGCGCCATAAGATGAAACCGCCATCCAATCCATATCAATATGTCGTTGCAGGTGTCTAGAAAAATCTGCCATCGCCATTACAGCGCCCTTTAAAACACCAACTAAAATTAAATCCCGGCCTTCATAATCTTTTAAAACTTGCGCCGCCATTTCTTTAAGGCGATTTTGAATTTGCTCCTCTGTTACAACAATCTTTTCAATGTCATTGCTGATTGCTGCTAGATCCACAATTTCTCCTTTTAAAGATCGGGCTTTAAATACCGGTTAAGAGGGTGATTCTGCCTGAAATTCGAGAAAGCTTCACATTCCCTGGAAGTGACACCTCTTTTTGTCCATGCCAATCAGAGATTAAAGCTTCGGCTTGCGCAATGTGATCGGCGCTGAGCATGCCAGTTGGCGCACCCGCTTTATAGATTGCCAGGCGAAGTACTCGAGTTCGAATTGCCTTTGGTAATCGCTCAAGCTCTGCGACATCTAAATCTTTAGCATCTGCTTGTGAAAAGTATTGATTAGCAAAATCATCTAGTGCATCAGCATCATCACGAAGCAGGTCTGCACTCCTTGCCAGCGCCTGCGTAACACCTGGTCCTAAATTTTCTTCAAAGATCGGCAACAAATTTTGGCGCACTTTAACCCGAGCAAATCGCAGGTCATAATTATGTGGATCATCCCAAATTTTAATTCCTGCTTCTAGGCATGCCGCCTCTGTTTGTGTTCGAGTATTTTTTAGAAGAGGGCGAATAAACACATTGTTAACGGTTGCCATCCCAGATAAAGATCTAGCACCAGATCCTCTGGCAAGTCCGAGCAATACAGATTCTGCTTGGTCATTTAGTGTGTGGGCCAACATGAAGTACTTGCATTGATATGAATCAATAAATTGTTTAAAGATTAGGTAGCGCGCCCGACGTGCTGAAGCCTCTAAGCCATCTGTTACTTCAACATTTGCGCGAGCTGTTGCAACTTCGGCATAACCCAACTCTTTTAATTTTGCAACAGTTTGGGAGGCGACCTCTGCAGAGTTACTTTGTAATCCATGGTCGACTACAACTGGAATTATTTTTGTGCCGTTAGATTCTTTTAGAAGAGCTGCAGCTAATGCCATTGAGTCGGTGCCACCGGAGCAACCAAACAAAATCAATTCACCAGTAATCCAAGGTTTAACTGATTTTCGAATCTCCCATAAGCTCACAAGGAGAAGTTTAGACCCGACCTCCGTAAGGCATTAATCCCTTAACGCTGTAGATGCTTGAGTAAAGCAGGCCACGATCCTTTGAATTTGCCTCCCACATCATGCCACCGCCGGCATAAATAGTGATGTGATGAATTGTGCTAACTGTTCCCTTGTATGAGTAAAAGAGTAAATCACCTGGAACTAGCTCAGTTAACTTCACTCGCTTAGTTGCAACCCAAAATAGTGATGAGTTAAGTCGATCCCAATTTGGCCAACCAAGTCCGGCAGATCGGTATGCGGCATAAACCAAACCAGAGCAATCAAATGAGTTTGGTCCTTCATTTCCCCAAACATAAGGCTTGCGCGCCTCTACCTGCTTCTGAGCAAATGCGACTGCTTTCGTTCGCATCTCCTCAGTTGATCGAGTTGATGATCTACCAGTAAATCCAGTATCTGGCCAAATCTTTGATTGATTAATTACCGTTGTTGCAATTCCGGCATTTGCCTCTTCAAGTAAGGCAAGTTGTCGTTGTTGTTCTAAAGTTAAACGAGTCTTTTGCGCAACAGCTAATTCTTTAGCCAACTTATCTTGCACAGCTTGCAGACGATCAACCTCATCTTGCTGCATTGCCTTTGCAATATCCGCCTCTTTTTTCGCAGCTGATACTTTTAAGGTCGCAGCAGCTTGTGCTTGCTTTGCCACATCGGCAGCCTTTTGCGCAGAGGATGCAACTACTTCAGCAGACTTAAATCTATCTAAAGCATTTGAATTGTTATCACCGAGAGCATCTAAAGTGCTCATGCGATCTGCTAAATCTTGCGGTCCATCTGAATTTAATATTGTTTCAAAATCGGTAAAGCCACTGCCCATCACATAAGCATTTAATGCCATCTTGCCAATTGCGCGCTTGCCCGCACTTACCGATGCTTGCGCGGCTTGTAAATGCTTCATCGCAATATCAGCAGCCTTTGTCTTCATCTTTAGCTCTGTCACCGCTTGGTTATACAACTTTGTCTTTGCAACAGAGATCGCAGCTAGTTGTTTTAAAGTTTTCTTAGCAGTGTTTAGTCGCTTTGCCGCCGCATCAGCTGCTGCTTTTTTCTCTGCCTCAATCTTCTTCGCCGCATCAATTTGTGCCTGGGTTGGCTTTGGTGGAGCTGCTATTGCAACAGTTGGCAAAAGTGTGGCGATTAATAGCGCAGCAATTATCTTTTTCATTAGTTGGAAACATCCCGGCGCTTGAACAAAATTGCAACGATAATCATACCGGCGGCTAAGAATCCATAGCTGGTAAATAATGAATACTGATATGAGATTTCCTCAGTGCCACCAAGTGCTACCGTTGAAAGTAGTTGTCCTGGAAAATACTTTGCTAAATCTGTTACAAAGATAGATAGCAAGCCCTCCACAATTAAATTCCAGATCACACCAATTGAGATTGCAGAAATTGGGGATCTAAAGAGCAAACCTAGGATCATGCCAAAAATTCCGTATCCAACCGTTGCAATCGCAACATTTATAAAGGTGCGCACAATGTCAGCTCTGGCATCGGCTGAGCCCCAGCTTTGCGTGGAAATGTCCTTAACGCCGGCGAATAAATAGGAAAGAGCAAAGGTAACCAAACCAGCTGAAACCACTACAACTAAGGCAAATAACTTCATCGCAATTAACTTGCCAACTAAAACTTTCATTCTTGAAGGCTGGCGCACTAATAAATTTCGCAGTGTGCCGTATGTGTACTCCTGCGCAGTTTGTGCGGCAAAAATACATAAGGCAACAATTCCTAATAATCCTGCTGCGTTACTAAAACTTAATGATAAGCCAGTTGGCAATTCAAGGGTTTCACGGGAGATACGAATACCTTCACGACCATTTCCCTCTGGTGAATCAACTAATAAGAAAAGCAGTGAGGTTGATAATCCAGTAATAAATAAAACAGCAGCTAAGGTTGAAAGAGATAGTGATGCTCGCTTTAACTTAACTAACTCTGCCCGAACTACATTTAACATTATTGATCACCAGTCATTTCAAAGAATGTATCCTCTAAAGATGCTTGGACTGGTGCTAGAGATGACAGGGTAATTCCGGCGGCAAAAGCTGCCTTATTTAATTCAGCAGCAAAATTCTTCTCACCCTTAACGTGGACGGCATCATCTAAAATACTCATTTGATGACCAAGTGATTTTGCAATTTCAGCTAACTTGTTTAAATCCTTTAAGTGCTCAGGACGTGCAATCACCATCGGTTGTTGGGCAGCAAGTAATTCTGTGGTCTTACCTGTAAAGATAACTTTTCCTTCGCGCAACATAACTAATTGATCGCAAATCATTTCCAGCTCACTTAACAAATGAGAGGAGACGAAGATAGTTGCGCCATCATTTGCTAATTGGCGAAGTAGTGCGCGCACTTCTTGAATACCAGCTGGATCTAAACCATTTGTCGGCTCATCTAAAACTAACAATTTTGGATTCGGCAAAAGCGCTGCTGCAATTCCGAGTCTTTGTTTCATGCCAAGTGAGTAAGTTTTATACTTTGAATCACCACGATCGCCAAGTCCAACTTTTTCAAGTAGACCTTGTACTGAATCAACATCAAAGCCACCTAGCTTTGCTAGTACAACTAAATTTTGAGTTCCAGTTAGTGCTGGATAAAAAGCTGGGCCCTCAATCATTGCGCCAACGCGTGGCAGATACTTCTCTGGTTGTGAAATATCTTCACCCAGCACATGACCGTCACCAGTTGTTGGAGTAATTAAGCCAAGTAACATCCTGATCGTTGTTGTCTTGCCTGATCCATTTGGACCAACAAAGCCACAGATACTTCCCATCGGTACGGAGAAGTTGGCATGAGAGACCGCCATGCGATCTCCATATTTTTTACTTAGATCGCGAACATCAATTGCTGTGTTCAACATGTGGATATTGTCGCAGATCAACCTTAGAAAATTACTTAAGCAATACTCCAAAAACAATTAATAATGAGTAAATGCTGAGAAATGTGATCGACCAGTTAAACAATCGGCTGGCATCAGTATCTGAATTGCTCTTGGTTAATCTAATTAACTCCAGCTTCCAACCTAGTAATAACACGCTAGTTGCAACAATTAACCAGATAGAAATATCAGCGCTAACTAGAACTGCAATTGAAGTAATAACCATAAATGTGGAGTGAAACCACATCTGCTTAACGACAGTGCTCATTGGCGCAACTACTGGCAGCATTGGAAAATCTGCTGATTTGTACTGATCGCGATACTTAACCGCAAGTGCCCAAAAGTGTGGTGGTGTCCAGAAAAATACAACTAGAAAAAATAAGAGTGAGGTAGTGGTCAATGAGTTAGTAACCGCTGCTTGGCCTATTAACACCGGCATGCAACCAGCGATCCCGCCCCAAACAATATTTTGTGAGGTATTTTTCTTAAGCAATACGGTGTAACCAAGGACGTAGAAGAGAATTGCAAAGGCTGTTAACAGCGTTGCCAGGATCGTTGTAAATATTGCAAAGGTTGAAAATGAAAGAGTTAATAAGACGAGTGCAAATAAGGTTGCATTCACCTTACTGATCACACCAGTTGCAACTGGCCTGCTGGCAGTTCTTGCCATCAACTTATCTGAGTCACTTTCTAAAATCATATTAAGAGTGTTTGCGGCCCCTGCTGCAAAGGTGCCACCAATTAAAGTAGCAATAGTTATCTTTAAATTTGGCAGGCCATTACTTGCTAGAAAGAGTGCTGGAACTGTTGTTACCAATAAAAGCTCTACGACTCGCAGCTTCATGAGTGCGATGTAGTTAGCTAGCATGTTGCCAACCCTATCGGTGAAAACGTATTACTAATTAAAAACTGTAGTTGTATCCGTTGTTGTTGTGGTAGGAATAACAGGTGCCTTTGTGATAGTTCCCAGCATTCGATCAATTGCAGAGCGAGCCGCATTTTGAATTCGTTTTGTGCGACCAACATGATCTGCGATCACCACAAAGACATACTCTTTTTCACCAGCGGTGGCATAACCAGCTAATGAGACCACATGTCTAATTGATCCAGTTTTTGCTTTTACTAAACCAACCGCTTGTGGCGCTGTGCCTTTGTATCGACCAATTAAGGTGCCAGAGACTCCGCCAACTGGAAGTGAGTCATAAACCACCTTAAGTTTTGGTTCAGTTCGTATTTTTAAAAGTAATTGTGAAACAGTAATTGCTGAAATTTTATTACCGCTAGCAAGACCGGATGCATCCAATAAATTCATGCCAGTCACATCAACGCCTAGTGCTCCTATTTTTTCCTTTGCCATTTTATTTAAACCTGTTGTGTTTGCGGAATAGCCATTTCTAACAACAGCTAACATAGCCAATCGCTGGGAAAGCAGGTTATCGCTATATAAATTAGTAAATTTAATTATCGTAGATAGTTTTGGTGAGACGATCTCAGCTATTTTTTCAGTAACAATAGTGGTGGTATCTGTGCCCTTCGGCAGCGCCGTGCTTTTAATGGAGGAGCTCTTCTTTAGGGCTCGCTTTGCAGTTTTAATATCAGAGCCACTTACCCCGTTATATTGAATACTAATCACTCGTAAATTATTTCGCTCAGCAAGTGCTGCCTTTAGTAAGGCAGGAAGGTATGCCCGCTTGTAGTTATCGCGCTCCTTAGTACTTGATGTAATCCAAGGATCATCATCGCCAAGAATCACAAAAGCACCTGGTTTATTTGTTGAGTAAATAGCAGTTCTAAAAACTGTTGAAGTCTCCATTGTTAATGCGATGGCAGATGTTGATACTAATTTTAAGACAGATGCTGGTGCCCGCAGAACTTCAGCACCTTTTTCATAAACCACACTGTTATTACTTTGATCAATTAAAATGATGCCTGGATTAGCTAAGTATTTTGATCCTAAGTAAGTAAAAAAGGAGGTAGGTAAGACATCAGCGGCCTGTGCACTTTGCAGAGATTGCGTATTAAGTGCCAAGATTGAAATCAGCAAGATAGAAATCTTTTTAAGAAGATTTCCTTGCCCAAATTTCAGATTCATCTACCTCTGCCCTTAAAGTTAAGTTATGTCGGAAAGTACTGTTGGACCTGGTGAGTTCTACCAAGTAGTTGGCGTAGGCCCACACTCTAAACCATGGCCCGTTGATGAGCGCTTAGATCCAGAATTATTAGAAAATGGTGATCGGCGCAACGTATTAGATAAGTATAGATATTGGAAGGTTGAGGCGATTGTCGCTGACCTAGATACCAAGCGACATGATCTACAAATTGCGATTGAAAACTGGCAACATGATTTAAACATTGGCTCAATTGTTAGAACTGCAAACGCATTTAATGTCTCAGCAGTTCACATTGTTGGTAAGCGCGATTGGAACAGACGAGGCGCCATGGTTACCGATAAATACTTAACTGTTTTGCACCACCCAACAGTTGAAGAGTTTAAAAAATGGTGTGATGAAAACAAGCTACCTATTATTGGTATTGATAATCTGCCAGTTTCAAAACAAATTGAAAACTATGATCTGCCCGCAAAGTGCGTAATGTTATTTGGCCAAGAGGGCGCTGGTATGAGTGATGAAGGTGTTGGCGTTTGTGAAGTTGTCCTTGCTATCTCTCAGTACGGATCAACTAGATCTATGAACGCATCCGCTGCCGGTGCCATAGCGATGTATGCATGGGCGATGCAGCATTTAAATCCAGTAAATCATGCAAAGGCCTAAGCCTCGTCAATTACATCCGTAACTGCATCTAATCTGCGTTCAATCTCTTGTGCTTCATCAACTCGATCAAGTTTTCGAAGTACTAAAGCAATCTTTCGCTCAATATCGATAATGAACTCAAAATCCTTAAACTCAGACTCAGTTACTGTTTCTAGAACATTTTCTAGACTCATTAACCCTTCTTCATCTGCGCCAGTTGCAATTTGTGCTTTACCTAGTTCAAACATTGAGTAGGTCTCACGGCGGTGATCATGTGCGGTTACAAATACATCTAAAGATTTTTGAGCGGCAATTAGCGCCCCTTCGGCATCGCCTAACTCAGTTAAACAGTGCGCAATCTTTTGATCACACCTTGCCACATTAATAACCTCTTTTAACTTCTTAAACAAGGCACGTGCCTCACGGAAGGCCTCAAGTGATTTGTCGTAATTCTTTAATTCACGGTAAGCACAACCAATTAGATGTAGATCATTGGCAGCCCCTGAATCATTGCCATCGACTAGATGCTCTTGCACGCATTGATTCATGCAATCAATAGTTTTGTCATACTCCTTTGAGTTAAACCACCACTCACCCAATGTGCAGGCAAGTTCAATTGCCATTGGTGATTTAGTCTCGCGAAGTAACTCAACGGCTTTGCTCATGGCATTTGCTGCTTCATTCATCCGCTTTAATTGATTTAAGTTATAACCAATTGCTGAGTAAGCCTGTGCTAAACCTTCTGTTGGTGCAACCACACCTAAATCTGCATAAATATCTCGCGCAGTTTCAGCCAGCGCTAGCGCTTCATCGTATTGACCACGGGCATAGATACGCGCACTTAATTCATAATAAGTATTCGCACGATCTAATCCTTCAACCTCTGGAATTCGCTCCCAAAGCATCTCTTCGGTAATTATCTCTTCCGAATTGATATCGTCGTCGTCGGCCAATTGACTCCTTACTTTTTGCTGTGAAGTACTAGAACCCTAGCAATTCCCGGCGATTGGTGCGGGCGAATCTGGCTAAGGCGCACCTTAGAACTGCGTATAATTTCCACACGTGCGTTTCTTAAATACCCCTGCTTATGACCTAACTTACGACGATGTCTTCTTGGTTCCCTCACATTCAGATATCGCAAGCCGCATGGATGTGGATCTAAGCTCACCAAATAACGCCGGCACCACAATCCCTTTAGTAGTTGCCAACATGACCGCAATCTCTGGTCGTCGTATGGCAGAAACAGTTGCCCGTCGCGGTGGCATGGCGGTAATCCCGCAAGATATTCCACTTGAGATTGTTGCTGATGTAATCACCTGGGTTAAATCTCGCCACCTAATCTTTGACACACCCGTAACACTTAAGCCAACTGAAACAGTTGCAGATGCGATTGATCTAATTACTAAGCGTGCCCACGGTGCTTTAATTGTTATTGAAAACGATGCCCCAATTGGAATCATCACCGAAGCGGATTGTGAAAATGTTGATCGCTTCACCCAACTTCAACAAATAATGTCCCGTGACTTAATTACCTTAAATGAGGATGTAACACCACGTGAGGCATTTGAGTACCTAACTCAAAAGGGCCGAAAGCTTGCACCAGTAATAAATAAAAGCGGAAAGTTAGTTGGCATCATCACTCGCACCGGCGCCCTTCGCGCCACGATGTATAAGCCGGCAGTAGATGCAAACGGGAAGTTAAAGGTTGCCGCCGCCGTTGGTATCAATGGTGATGTTGCAGCTAAAGCAAAGTTTTTAATTGAGGCAGGAGCTGATGTATTAGTTGTTGATACCGCCCATGGTCACCAAAAGAAGATGATTGAAGCACTTAAAGTAATCAAGGCTTTAAATCCAAAGATTCCACTTGTTGCTGGAAATGTTGTAACCGCGCAAGGCACAAAAGAATTAATCGAGGCCGGAGCTGACATTATTAAGGTTGGTGTTGGACCAGGTGCGATGTGCACAACCCGCATGCAAACTGGTGTTGGTCGCCCGCAATTCTCCGCTGTTCTTGAGTGTGCAACAGAGGCAAAAAAACATGGCAAAACAATTTGGGCAGATGGTGGAGTGCGTCATCCACGCGATGTCGCATTAGCACTAGCAGCAGGGGCAGCCCAAGTAATGATTGGTTCTTGGTTTGCTGGCACATATGAGTCCCCTAGTGATCTACGTAAAGATAATGATGGGCGTTTATATAAAGAGTCTTTTGGTATGGCATCTGCACGCGCAGTTGCTGCCCGTACCGCAACAGAGGATGCATTTGATCGCGCACGTAAATCATTATTTGAAGAGGGCATCTCAACCTCTCGAATGTATATAAATCCAACTCGTCCTGGTGTTGAAGATCTAATCGATGAAATCATCGCCGGTCTTCGTTCATCTTGCACATACTCTGGCGCCAGCTCTTTAGCCCAGCTTCATGAAAAAGCAGTAATTGGTATTCAATCAGCAGCCGGTTACGCCGAAGGTCGCCCGCTATTTACCTCTTGGAAAAACTAAATCGCAAGGTGTGAGACAACCACCAAAGTTTTAGTAGCTAGATATGTTTGAACTCGCTTAGAAATTCTCACAAATAACTCTTTATCCAAGTACTCAAATGGCTCATCTAATAAATATATTGGTGTGTCTCGAAGTAATAAACGAGCCAGTTTCATCCGTTGTTTCTCACCGCCGCTGAAGTTATAACCGTAAGCCCCGATATGGGTATCTAGACCATCGGGTAGTGAGTTAATTAAATCTGCCAACTCTACAATTTCAAGAACTTGCATTAATTGCTGATCAGATGCTTCTGAATTACCAATTCTTAAGTTCTCTCTGATTGAGGAGTTAAACAGGTAATCATCTTGTAATAAAATCGAGATGTAATTACTTCGCTCTGCGTTAGAAATTTTTGATAACTCTATGTCACCGATTTTAATTGAACCTGAATAAGGCAAAAAACCTATTGTGCTGTAGAGAAGTGATGATTTACCACTTCCACTCTTGCCCATGATTAAAAGCGGCTCACCCGGCTTTGCCAAACCAGTAATTGGTGCAAATGAAATATTAGCTAGTACTGGCATTGCACTTGAGAATTGAATCTCATAATTACCTAACCCAGTTAAATAATTACTATCACCCTCTTCTTTAACTGGATCAGCTAGTAATAAATCTAAATTATCAAGTGATTGCTTAATTGGGCGCAGTTTGGCAAAAGCGGTTGGAATTACATTTAAATTATCAAAAATTGCGAGTGGCAATAAGGTAATTACTGCAATATTAATTCCAGCCAAATCACCAGATTGATAGGCGGTTGTAGCAAGAATGAAACCGGTAATTACCGCAGTGCCTGTAAAAATTAATTGCAAGCTAGCCCCAATACCTGCGCTCTTGCTCTCTTTCTTATCTATTGCATCTAATTGCAGTTGTCCTTGACTGATTTCATCTTGTAGTTGATCTGCAAAGGCAAATACTTGCGCTTCTTTTGCCGCATCACATGCCTGCATTACCTGATCAAAGATCTGATCGGCTACTGCTCGATAATTAACTCGGGCTGAAGATAGTGCAGAAATTAGTGAAATTGAAATTATTGCAATGGCAAATAATGTAAAGATTGCAATAGCAGCAGTTGGTAGCAGCCATAGAATTATTCCAACACCACAAATTCCAGCAATTAGCGCCGATAGCCAGGGTAGAAACAAGCGTAACCAAAGATCTTGAATCTCCTCAGTTTCATTTACAACTTGGCGCAGCAGAGAACCCCGCTTTAAGTTAGCAAAATGGGTTGGTAGATAGCGCTCTAGTCTGATAAATATTTCAACCCTTAACAAACTTTGTATTCGAAGTGCTGCATCATGTTCTAGTAATCGGCTGAAATACTTAAATACGCCACGACCTAATCCAAAGAAGCGCACACCAACAATCGCTACCTGTAAAACTAAAATTGGGGGCTGAGTCGATGCCATCGAGATCAACCAGGCGCTTACCGCCAATAAGCCAACTGCCATCATTAATGAGATTGATGAGAGTATGCCGGCATAAATTAATCTGCGCCGATAAGGTTTAATTAAACGCCAAACTCTCATTTGAGAGCCCCAAAGGTAATTAACTGATCAACATCTGACATCAAATTCTCTCGATGTGAGATTAACAAAACAATCTTTCCAGCTGCACTTGCTTTTTTAATTACCTCCGCAATTACCGCTTCACTAGCATCATCTACTGATGCAGAGGGTTCATCTAAAATAATTAATTGGCTTTCTTTAATTAACGCTCGGGCCAGAGCAACTTTTCTTCGTTGCCCAATAGATAACCCCTCATTTAAACCACCAAGTTTGGTATTTAGCCCAGCAGGAACGTCGGTGATATCAAGACCGGCCTGCATTAAAGATAAAGTTGCCGCCTCGGAAGTTAAATTTGGTTTGACCTGTTTTAAAATGTCAAAAATACTTGCACTCTGAAAGTGTGGCTCCTGAGGCAACCAAGCCATCTGCTTGCGTAACTCTTTTTTATCAATTTCTCTTAAATTAACACTTTCGCCTTCATTATGGATTAAAACTTCACCTTGATAATCATCATTAAAACCAAGCAATATGGCAGTTAATGTAGTTTTGCCAGAGCCAGAAGGCCCAGCAATTAAATTCACTTTACCGGCATGAATTTGAGCAGCGGCAATCTTTACAATTTGCCGGCCTGCAAATTCAACCTGCAAATCACTCCAGGAGATACCACTTATCTTTGATATTAGTAATTCTCCATTTACAACTGGCTTCTCTAATATTTCAAATATTCGATTAGCTGCTTCTGCACCATCACTTGCCGCATGAAATTGCGCAGCTACTTGGCGAATCGGCCAATAAACTTCAGGTGCTAATACCAATACAAATAGTCCAGTTTCTAGACTCATTGAACCATTTACTAATCGCAATCCGATTGCCACAGCAATTAGTGCTACCGATAAGGTGGCAATTAACTCAAGTGCCAAGGATGAGATAAAGGATATTCGCAGGACCTTATTTGTCTCACTTCGGTAATCATCGCCAACTTGCTGCAGTTGCCTTGCTTGTTGTTTAGATCTACCAAATATCTTTAAAGTAGTTAAACCAGATATTAAATCTAAGTAGTAACCAGAAAGCACTGCCAGGCTTTGCCACTTCTTCGCCATTGCACCCGCAGTAAATCTGCCGATTAAATAACCAAAAAGTGGAATTAACGGAATGGTGCAGATAATTACGATGCCAGATAGTGGATCTGCAATACCAATTGCAATCGCCACCAATAGTGGAACAACAGAGGCGATAAATAGTTGCGGAATAAATTTTGCAAAGTATGGATCTAAATTATCTACACCACGAGTAGCAAGTAGTGAGATCTCAGCCGGCCCTTTTTTACTTGCCGTATCAGAGGCAAAGATCTGATCCAATAATTGTTTGCGCAGCTCACGCCGAATTGCAGCACTTGCTAGCACTGAAATTCGCTCAGTTAAATAAGCGAGTAAGGACTTACCAAAAAATAATACCGCCAAAAAGATGATCAGAGTTCTTAATGCTGAGATTGATTTATTCTCTTGAAAAACCCTTGAAATTAAATCTGCCAGAACCCAACTTTGCGTAATTGTTAATGCAGCAACTAAGAGTGCAATTGTCGCCAATGAAATTGAGAATCCGCGGCTGCTTTTACTGAAGCGAAATAGCCGCGGATCGATAGCTTTCATTTATTAGATGATTACTAGCTTCAACGCCCTACTAAATATTTATCTTATCCAGCACGCCAACCTCTGGGTTATGAATTTGGGAAGGGCTTATTCGTTTTCTAAATACCCAATAGGTCCAACCTTGATAAATCAGCACAAGTGGCGTTAAAACAACGGCAACATATGTCATTACCTTTAGTGTGTACGGAGTACTTGATGCATTAAAGATATCTAGTGAGAACTCTGGACTAATTGAGCTTGGCATGACGTATGGATACAAAGCTGTGAAGAGAGTTATAACTACCATCGCTGATGTGGTTGCAGAGAACAGGAATGCCCATCCTTCACGGCCACGACGGCTTGCCTCTAGTGCACTTAACCAAGCAACCACAATTACCGCAGATAACACAACAACACTTGTCTTATCTGAGTATGAAAGTGATAGCCACCCTAGGAAGGTGACTGCTAATAATGCAGTTGCAAGACCTAACTTGCCCGCTAATTGATTAGCTCGCTCCCGCACAAGCCCATCGGTCTTTAATGCAATAAAGAATGCTCCATGGGTTGCAAATAAAGTTAATGTGGTTAAGCCACCAATTAAAGCAAATGGATTTAGCAGATTAAAAAATCCACCGGTGTATTCAATAAACCCTTGTGAGGAGCGCTCAAGTGGAACACCCCGTGCGATGTTGGCAAATGCCACACCCCAAAGTAATGATGGAACAAAGGATGAGATCACAATTGCGTTATCCCATCTATTGCGCCACTTACTATCGCCATGCTTGCTGCGGTACTCAAATGAGACACCACGAATGATTAGTGAGATCAAAATTAGAAATAGCGGTAGATAAAAACCACTAAACAAAGTGGCATACCACTCTGGGAAGGCGGCAAATGTTGCACCACCGGCAACTAACAACCAAACCTCGTTGCCATCCCAAATTGGGCCAAGAGTCGTAAGTAATGTGCGACGTTCCGCCTGGGTCTTAGCAACTGTTTTAAGTAGCATGCCAACCCCAAAATCAAATCCCTCCAGGATGAAGTAGCCAACCCAAAGAACTGCAATAAGTAAGAACCAAGTTGTATTTAATGACATCTTTATTTCCTCTCTTTTCTTTGGTTGACCTAGTAAGCCATGGTTAAAGTGCGATCAGAGTCTGCTTTTTCAGTAGAAACTTTTTCAGGCCCGACCTGAATTGCCCTGATCATTAACTTAAATTCGATCACTGCAAGCACCCCGTATAACAAGGTGAATACGATCATGGTGAATAGAACTGAGCCAGCTGAAACTGTTGGTGAGACGCCATCGGCAGTTTTAAACAACCCGAATACCACCCAAGGTTGTCGAGCACTTTCAGTAAATATCCAACCAAATGAGTTAGCCAAAATTGGTAAAAATGGCATAGTTAACATTGCAGGCAAGAACCACTTTTTATCAACAGGTGTGCCGCCACGACGCATTCGATAGAGCGCCATTATTGCAAACAGTGTGGCAATTGCGCCAAAGCCAATCATTAATCTAAAGCCCCAATATGCAATAGGAATAACTGGTTTGTAATTTCCAGGACCATAAGTTTTTTCATACTGTGCCTGGAGATCATTAATTCCCTCCACAGTTGCATTGGTATCACCAGTAGACATGAAGGAAAGTAAACCTGGCAGGCCTATCTGAAAGATTGGGCGAGAGCCATCTAATGTTCCTAAAGTAAATAATGAGAATGGCGCAGAAGATTTTGTTTCATACAAAGCCTCTGCCGCTGCCATTTTCATTGGTTGTTGCTCAGTCATGATGCGAGCTGTCCAGTCGCCAGTAACACCAACGATGAGAAATGAAACAATTACCGTTACTAGACCCATCTTCAACACTGGGCGCGCAACCTCAACATCACGATTTTTCACCATCATCCAACCTGCAACACCAGCAAAGAAGCCACCAGCTGTTAAAAACGCTGAAGGAATTGTGTGAGCAAAGGATGCAACCGCAGTGTTTTGAGTCAGTACCGCCATGATGTCAGTTAGCTCAGCGCGTCCACGCTCTTCATTAATTGTGTAACCAACAGGATGTTGCATAAACGCATTCGCTGCCAAAATAAAGTAAGCAGAAAGTAATGTGCCAGATGCTGCTAGCCAGATTGCAGCTAGGTGCATCTTTTTAGATAAGCGATCCCAACCAAATATCCAAATTCCTAAAAAGGTGCTCTCTAAGAAGAATGCAAGCAAGCCTTCAATGGCAAGGGGAGCACCAAAGATGTCACCAACAAATCGGCTGTATGAAGACCAGTTCATGCCAAATTGGAACTCCTGCACAATCCCGGTTACCACACCCATTGCAAAGTTGATTAGGAACAACTTGCCAAAGAATTTAGTCGCTCGTAAGTACTTCTCTTTGCCGGTTCGATACCAAGCTGTTTGCAGCCCCGCTACCAAAAACCCTGAACCAATTGTGATTGGCACAAATATAAAGTGATAAACGGTAGTAATTCCGAATTGCCATCTAGCAAGATCTAATGAACTCATAACTCTCCTCTAGTCGATTCTCCAATCGAATAGAGCAATTCTGCTACCAAGAAAAAGTTACAAAGTAATAATCATCTGTCTAATTAATCACCAAATGAAATTTAAGCACAAAATCAAGCTATGGTTGAAATATTTAAGGGCTAGCACTCACAAACTAAATAAGTTCTTGTTTTCTAATATCTTGCTTAGACAAAAGAATATGCCCAATAAAACCAATGATCAGAGCTGCAACCACACCAAGGTTGGCATAAGCCCACTGACCCTCTTTGCCACCAATTGGTCCAAGTAAATAACCTTGCCAAGATAGCCAACTAGCGAGAGAGTTCGTAACTAAGCCCCAACCAATAACAGAGCCAAATACCACTAAGCCAATTGATTTAAAGTTCCACGCACCGTAACGACCGTTAACTGTAAATAGATCTGCCTCTGAGTAACTCTTTCGCATCAACACATCTGCCACAAATATCGCAGACCAAACTGCCACCGGCACACCCAATGTAATTAAAAATCCCTGAAACGGCACAAAGAAATCATTAGCAAACCAAACTAAATAAATAGTTCCAATTGTCATAATCACACCATCAATAGCTGCTGCCACATGTCTTTTAACTGGCACGCCAATTGAAACCAAAGTAAGCCCTGATGAATACAAATCAAGAATTGCCCCACCTATTAATCCCAGCACTGCAACGAGTGCAAACGGTATTAAGTACCAAGTTGGCAGCAATGTTGTAAGAGCCCCAATTGGATCAGTCGCCACCAAATCATTTAACTCTTTACTACTTCCAGCAAGTAGTGCTCCATAGACAACTAAAATGATTGGCACAATTGATGCACCAAAGACAGTCCAGCCCACAACTGATTTGCCCGAAACATTTCTTGGTAAATACCTTGAGTAATCAGCTGCGCACCCAACCCAGCCCAAACCCAATCCAGTAATACCAAATATCAACGCTCCAATAAAGCCGGCAGTAGATCCTGATGGAATTGAGTTAACGGCAGACCAATTAACTGAATCAATAGTTAGCGCGATGTAACCAAGGGTCAGAATCACTGTAGTAATGGTTAGGTAAACATGTAATTTCATAATTACTTTAAAACCTAAAACACCACCAAATATTGTTAGGCCACCAGCTACTAAAAATCCTAAAACCTTTGCTAGATCACCATCTATCCCGCCAACCCGATTAAACACAGTCTCTGTTGCCAGTGTTGCAAGTGAGACCAGCACCGTTTCCCAACCAACAAAAATCAGATAAGACAAAAATCCTGGAACCTTATTTCCCTTAACCCCAAAAGCTGCCCGCGATAGCGTCATTGTTGGTGCGTTTGCCCTCTTGCCAGCAAGGGATGAAATACCTACTAAAAAGAATGAACCGATGGTTCCAATAAGCGCAGCAACTGTTGCCTGCCAGAAAGAAATACCAAAGCCTAAGAAAAATGATCCGTATGACAATGCTAAGAAAGAAACATTTGCTGCAGCCCAGGGCCAGAACAAAGAGCGCGCACGGCCACCACGCTCTGCCTCTTTAATGAAATTAATACTGTTTAACTCAAGGTTTTGCATAATGACCAATCCTAGAAAATAAAAAGTTAATTATCTTGGACGCTTGCGCCGCTCATTTGGCCTAGGCCTTGATTTCTTTTTCTTTCCCCCACCACGAGATCTTGAATCTCCATAACCACGAGATCTACCTGATCGCTCTGATTTCTCTCCCTTGCCAGCATCACTAGAAACAATTGGAATACCAGATGGCTCAATAGCACCAGTTATCTTGATTAAGTTTTGATCCATCGGACCAACCCTTGTTTCAACTAACTTAACTCCAGCACGCGCAGCTAGCCCTCGAACACCCTTTACCTGCTTATGTGTTGAAAGAGTCACCACTGTGCCACTAGCACCAGCTCGAGCTGTTCTACCAGCTCTATGCAAATAATCTTTATGATTTTCTGGTGCATCAACATGAACTACTAGTGACACATCGTCAACGTGAATACCACGCGCTGCAACATCTGTTGCAACAAGTGCGTTTGTTTTTCCCATCTTAAATCCCTCAAGCACCCTAGATCTCTGTGCCTGTGTCTTACCACCGTGCAGTGCGCCAACTGCCACACCAGACTCATTCATCCTCTTGGCCAGCTTATCTGCGCCATGTTTTGTTCTAACAAAGAAAATACTCTTACCTTTACGCGCTGCAATAGATGCCGTAATAACATCCTTGCTTGCTTGCTCCATCACAAGCACATGGTGAGTCATATTCCCAGCAGTTGATTTCTCATTAGCCAATGAGTGCGTAACTGGATTCTTTAAATACTTCTTAACCAAACTGTCTACATCTCTATCTAATGTGGCGCTAAATAACATTCTCTGCCCACCGGGCTTGGTTTGATCCAAAATCTTCTTAACATCTGGCAAGAAACCCATATCTGCCATCTGATCTGCTTCATCCAAGATGGTTATCTGAATATCATCTAATCTAATATGCTTCTTATTAATTAAATCGATTAATCTTCCAGGTGTTGCAACCACAATTGGTACACCACGCTTCAACGCTTGTATCTGTTTTGAATAAGAAAGCCCACCCGCAACAACCTGTGAATTTAAATTCACTGTCCGTGACAATGGCGCAATAACATCACTAATCTGCATCGCGAGCTCTCGTGTTGGTGATAACACCAACCCCAACGGCCTCATTGATTCAGCTGTTTTTCCAGCAAGTCTTGTCATCAAAGCCAAACCAAAAGCCAACGTCTTGCCTGAACCAGTCTGACCTCTACCTAAAATATCTTTTCCGGCAATCGCATCCGGCAACGTAGCCTTCTGAATCGGAAACGGCTTCTCTATTCCAGCTGCAACCAACGCTTTAACGAGTGCAGGGTTAACACCTAAGTCTTTAAATGACATAAATCAACCAATCGAGACATGATGCGTGTCTCGGTGGTGATTAGAGATTAAGACTCGCAAAGTATTTGAAAGTACAAATACTGGGGGAAATTACTTCACTAACTTTACCTTAGGCTCACTAATTTTGCGAATCAGGATGAAAAGATCCGTATTTACGCTCATCGTAAATTAACGCAGGTACTGTAGTGTCGAATTTATAACTTAATACTTTCGCAATATATATATCGGCCAGATGATTTTCATAAACTTGATTTATCTGGCAATCCATAATAACTCTAGACCCATTTAATTCAACAAAGTTGCTTGAGCTCAAATTCCATTTATTCGAATCAAATTCTTGATCCAAATCTCTTTGTTTTGAAAACTCTAGTGCAAAACTTTCTTGATTTTTAGCCAGTACATTTAATGTAAAAAATTTGTCTCTCTCAATTAATGAGCCAGTGTGTGACTCTTTCTTTAGTACAAAAAGGATCTCCGGATTCTGTGGATCTATACTTACGCTCACAAGAGAAGAAATTGTGCATGCAGTAATTTTGGAATTATTGATTAATGCGACTATAGAAACACTTGTAGGGATCAAACTCATCGCATTTCTAAATTCTGCGTCCATGCGTACAACTCTACCCACCCTACGCGCCCAATTTGATTTCCTCCTATCTAAACTTCTCAATTGTCGGATAAACTCAAGGTAATGAAAAGGTTGCTAAAAGCTCCATATATCTTGTATCTCAGATTTTTCTCATCGGTTTTATTTGCATTCTTAAAGCTGGTAGAAATATTGCCTCGAGGTCGAAGGATTTCAACTTTGTTTTTAGAAAAGGTTTGGTCAAGGACTGAGGAGGTAAAAACCTCAAACGAATCAATTCTTTTCGCATCACCCGATTGGTTAAGTAAATATCGAGCTGATTCATTTTATGAAAAAGAGCCGGAAACTATTGCATTTTTAAACACGCTAACAAAAGATTCAATTCTTTGGGATGTTGGTGCCAACATCGGAATTTATTCAATTTATGCAGGAAAGGTCGCCGGGGCAAGAGTTTATTCCTTTGAACCTTCCATGATGAATTTAGAGTTATTGTTTAGAAATATTCAGGAAAATAACTTGGGAAATCAAATCACTATTGTTCCAATTGCATTAAGTAATAAGAATTCGGTTTTGGACTTGTTTATGTCTCGCGAGGATTTACATTGGGCTGGAGCTCATAATTCAATCGGACAAAACATTAATCAAGGTGGTGAGGAGATGGATAGGCCAAAAACATCTAGTCAAATCTCAGCTACCGGTTCAAACTTGATATCGAATTTCGCTTTGCCAACCCCAACTCATATAAAAATTGATGTTGATGGACTTGAAAGTTTAGTGATCCAAGGCTTAGAAGATTATCTAGAAAATATCAAATTTATTCTAGTTGAAATCGATGCTAAAAATCTCAACGAAAATTTAAACATTTCAACGTTGCTCACCTCAAAAAATTACTCAAGAATTAGCGAAGTTTCAGGGCACAAATTTGATGAGAATCAATTGTGGAAAAATAATAGGGATTTGGAGTAAAATTAAATATGTTCTTTCCGCTCATGAAAACTCCAGACTTGGATGGATTCCTAGACTTAATTTATGAAGCACCAAATAATTGGGAAAATAGAATCCGCAAAACAATTTATATGCACTTAATTTGGTCGGAGAACTCACATTGGAGAACGCGTCAGATTGCCGTAATGAAAAGAGGTGATGTTTTTAGGCTGAACACTACAGATATTGACTCAGTAATTATGCAAAACAATCTTGCTCTTGCATATCCGTCCGTCTCCCCTTTACCTGAAAAAATATCCTCCTTGCCTACAGAAAAAACTTGGTTTTCAGAAGTACCTGCCTGGCGGAACACGTCAGGGCTTTATAATTCATTCGCACAGGTGAGTTACCAGGCCGACGTGGAGCCATTGCCATCCAAAGCAAGCTTGATGACTTTTCATCCTTTTATTCAATTTTCAGAAATTGAAAACAGATTAGTAGTGTTAAATGCAACTAACTCGCCTGAATTAGTTGAGTCAAACATCCAAATTTATAATTCTAATGAAATGAAATTAATCGCTGAAGAAAAAGTGGTAACCAATTCACTCACAACAATCTACTTAGATAAATATGAATTTCAACCCTCTGATTTACCTATTTTCTATTGTCCAAATATGGCTGGAATCCCATTTGGTTTAGGAATATCAAACGATTCGAGAATGTTAAGTATGGAACACACTCATCCACCTGCTAGTTTGGTCTTACACGGGGATAGAAGAACAATACAAGGCAGAATTAAAAAGAATTGGATAAGTAGAATTAGGTCAGATAATCATGAATAGAAAAATTATTGCGAAGATTAGTCGTAAAATAAAATTTGGGATTAATATCCCGCTAAAAGTTTTCAAAAAACCAAAGTTTCCGGACTCTGTAACAAGTGATTTATTCCCAATTCGGAATGATGAAAATTGGTCGACTGAGTTCGAGTTTTTAAATCTTCCAGGTTTAATTCACGGCAACATATCGAACACTCATCAAGCCATTATGATGTTTTTTGATAAAAAAGGTTCAAAGCTTGGTGAAGAAATGATAGAAATTAGTGGTGTCGGGCGTAGAACTATAAACATCCAGGAGTTTCTAATAGCCGATCGAAGCAATGCGCAAACATTTGCAGTTTTTCATAAAGCCGACAGTGATACTGATTCCCTTGGAGAAAGCTTCATGGCAGAACGCGGATACACTGGTTACAAATTCAAAAATATGCCCACTAAGGGATATGTACATGGGAATCTAGATGCAGTGTCTTTTGCAAAAAATAGAATTGAAAAACTTGGCAATTACGGTTTTCTACGAAAAATTTACCGAGTTCAACATTTGCTAACTGGTCCAGCAGAATATGATTTTATCTTTACTAACCCCACGAATAGTCAAAGGGTGAAGATCCAACCAATTCTTGAAACCAATGGAGAGAAACGTAATCTTAACCCTATAGTTATAGAATCATTAGGTTGTGATTTATTAACTGTAATAATCCGTCCAAATCAAACTGCTCAGATCAGCTTTAGAAGTTCACTTTATCTAGGACGACCAGTAGTCTTTAGAAGAACCCTCAATTCGATGGACGTTTTCCACGGTTAACTAAATCGTATTATTCTCAATAATTTCTTTTAATGTTTGAGAAATGAATTTAATTTGCTTACGCCTTAATTTGGGAAATATTGGAATGCTTAAAGATGAATTGTAATAATGCATTGCATTTGGGTAATCTGAAGGCTCAAACCCTAAATCTTTATAGTATGGCTGCATTGGAATAGGAATGTAATGCACCTGAGATCCAATTCCCTTTTCGCGTAACTTTTGCATCATTTGATTTCTACTTATGCTCAACTTCGTAAAATCAATATTCAAAACAAAAATATGTAATGCGCTATCTTCAATGTGATCAATTTGAATGAGTGGCTTTATATTTTCAACACCCTTTAACAAACTCAAGTAGGCATATGCAATTTTTTTCCGCTTTGATATAAAAATATTTAATTTTTTAATTTGAGATAATGCCAATGCAGACTGAATGTCCGTTAAGCGTAAGTTATACCCAAGCTCTATCATTTCATAGTACCAAAGATTAGGTTCACCATTAGTTTGTGAATTGATTTGATTAACAAAATGGTCATCAAGTTTATTAATTCCGTGGCTTCTAAGTCGAAGTAATTTGACATAAATTTCTTTATCATTTGTGGTTATGATCCCGCCTTCACCAGACGTTATTGATTTAACTGGATGCATTGAAAAAACTGTCAGATCCGAGAATTTACATGAGCCTACTTTGGAACCATCTTGATGATTTCCCCCTAACGCGTGAGCTGCATCCTCAATAATTTTGAAGTTGTATTTATCTGATAAGTCTTTAAGCGCTGACATATTGCAAGATTGCCCAGCAAAGTGGACTGGTACAACGGCAGATATTTGCAAACCTGCCTCTAACAATTCTGCTAATTTCTCTACGGACATGTTTCCATTTTTAAGGTCTATGTCAACAAAATAAGGTTTTAAATTGTTGTAAATGATGCTGTTTGAGCTAGCGACAAATGAAATTGGACTTGTAACTACCGTTGAATTCTTTGAAAGATTTAACGATTTAAGGGCTATTTGTAGCCCCGCGGTAGCATTTGCTACAGCAACGGCATATTTGGCTCCGCAGTATTCAGCAGCATATCTTTCAAAGTCTAAGGTTTTTTGTCCTTGTGTTAAGGAGTTGAATCTTAATTGTTTTACGACTTCATAGACATCCCTAAAATTAATTGATTGTCTACCGTATGGAATCAAGAAATCAAACCTATTTCAGATAAAAAAGTTTTGAATGTTTCATCGGTAAACCAATCTGGATTGGTTTCACTACTAAACCTAAAACCTTCTTTGACAATTTTTCCAGATTTTCCATGACTATTTTTATAAGAATTTGGCGCTGTAGAAATTACATAATGATCATCAAATTCCAAAGTATTCAATGAGTCGTCCTCAGTAATCATTACTTCGTGTAGCTTTTCACCTTGTCTAATTCCAATAGTTTCATGCTTTATGTTCGGAGCCACAACCTTTGCAACATCAGTAACTTTGAAGCTTGGAATTTTTGGTACAAAAATTTCTCCGCCTTGCATCCGATCAAGTGAGTTAATCACGAAATCAACGCCTTGCTCCAGGCTGAGCCAGAATCTGGTCATTCTTGGATCAGTAATTGGGATAACTCCAGTTTTCGCTTTTTCAAGGAAAAAGGGGATTACCGATCCTCGGGAACCTAATACGTTTCCATACCTAACAACACTAAATTTAGTGTCTCGCTTTCCAGCGAGAATGTTTCCGGCTACAAACAACTTATCTGAGCATAGTTTCGTTGCACCGTATAGATTCGCTGGATTAGCCGCTTTATCTGTACTCAGAGCTACAACCCTTGACACGCTATTATAAATTGCTGCTCTAATTACATTTTCGGCACCAAAAATATTTGTTTTAATTGCTTCCATGGGGTTATATTCTGCGGCCGGTATTTGTTTCATCGCCGCTGCATGCACAACAATATCCACATCAAATGTGGCCTGTTCTAAACGATTGTAATCTCTAACATCACCAAGAAAGTATCTTAGTTTTTCTGATTTATGAGTATCTTGCATTTCAAATTGTTTGAGTTCATCCCGACTAAACACAATAATTTTGCGTATATCTTTAACGTCCAACAAGCGTTTAATTAATGCTTTACCAAACGATCCTGTACCACCGGTTACAAGTACTGATTTGCCGGAAAAAATGTTCTCAGAAACTCCCATTTTGTTAGTTTATCATCAATTCTGTGCGAAGTAATTCAGACAAGTTAGGAGCTTTTGTCTGAGTTGCCGCCTCGAACTTTGAGCAATCTAAAGCCATGAATTTCGGTCTTTTTACAGAATTTGCATCAACCGGGCTTATGGAATTGATAAGTTTTGAGTCTGTATTTCCCAAGGTTTCAATAACCAATTTAACAAAGTTAAATTTAGATATTGCCTCATGAGATCCAATATTGTAAATACCTACGGCAGAATTTTTAACTAAAATATTTATCGCCTTAAACAAATAGTCGATTGAAACCGGGTTGAAAAATATATCTTCATACCCGCGTATATCTTTTTTATTCTTTATCTCCTTTAAAATCCATTCCAAAAGAGAATTGCCGTTCATAGAATTTTTACCAAAAAAATTACTTCTGATAATAAGTGATTTGTTGTTATTTTTGGCTATAGTTTTCTCAGCTTCAAGCTTTGTGTAACCGTACTGATTGACCGGAGTCATTGTTGTGGTTTCATCTCTAGCCAAATTTTGGTCTGATAAAAAATGATCCGTGCTTATGTGTACGAATTTTGATCCACTTTTTCTGGCAAACTCAGATAGATTATTCGATGCAACTACATTCTCCAGCCACGATTTTTCTGGAAGTTTCTCATTCTCATCTACGTTCGTAAAGCCTGCGCAATTTATAATTAATTCGAAGTGTTCTCTTATTTCTGAAAAATCACCGACATCGCACATGTTAACCTTGTATTTAACATCATAATCTTTAGGTTCTTTAGATCGGTAAATTGCGCCTACAAAGTAGCCGTTCTGTTTGTAGAGGGCGGAAAGTTTGGAGCCAAGTAATCCAGCGGATCCACTTATAAGCACTGATTTTCTGGACTGATTCATAGTTTCAAATGATATCGGTATATATGATTGGCTTTGTGATGAATAGGGACAGGCCTGCCGTTCAATTAGGAATCATTATCTGTACCAGAAATAGGCCTAAATTTTTAGAAAATTTGTTGAAATCGATATCTGAATCGATGGTTT
>JBIIXT010000028.1:0-11290 GCA_044347205.1 Candidatus Nanopelagicus sp.
ATAGATATGGAATTAAATAGAGTCCAAAAGCAATGCCACCGATTAGTGCAATACCTGGTTGGTCAAAAAAGAAAAGATTTCCAACAACGCCACCGAACCAGGTCCAGATTAGAAAGAAATCAGGGACAGCAGTTGATGTGCCAGTACGACGGCGATCATGTTTTAAGATTAAATTAAGAATTGCCATTAATCCCATTCCAGTAAGCAACCAACCAAATAGATTTGAAAGCGGAATCATTGGCTGGAAGGGAACGTGGGCGCCAGTAAAGCTCCACTCCCAGCGACCGGCTAGAACCATTTGTGGATCTAAAAATAAATCCCACGCCATTAACCCAATTCCACCATATAGAAATACCCAATTTTTTGTAACTTTTCGTGCAGCAATTAATAAAGGATGAGCCATCATCACCCAAGCAAATGGAACTACCAGTGGCACACCATAAACCTGATATCCAAGTGAGCCAGAGTATTCATATGTTCCAAATGGCCAACCTGTCCGGCTTCCTATTTGCTCTACAACTAGAGCATAAAAGAATGTGGTCGCCAGAAAAGTTAATGCATATGTTAAGCCGTAGGCTAAAAATGCATGCGCACACATAGCGGCGGCAGCCCAATAAACAGTTGCAATGGTAACTAAACGAAGAGCTTCACCATCAATTAATGGGTAGGTGATTTGAAGCAAAATTGCAATTACAAATATTGCATAAAGCAGAAATAATTTTGAAGTAGAGACAGTTTTACGGCTGTTTCGTTTTGGATAAAATTGACGCAGCGACATGGGTTAATTGTGCCTTACTAAAGCAGTTGGCCTGACTCTTTAATGATGGCAAACCTTGCGAATAACTCTTCGGCATACCACTTGTTTGCAGCGGTATCAGCGATCACCTTTGCATGGGCCTGGCCTTTGTAGGCAAACTCTCGTAGGGACTTGGCATCTTGCCAAATAGAGAAGGTTCCTTGCAGACCAATTGGTGCCTCACCGATTCCAATTGCAGATATCAATCCAGCTGATTCATGCAAACTTTGAGTTACCGGCGGCACAGCTCGCCAGAATTTAAAATTTTGCTGCCAAGTAATTCGAGCCCTAGTAATAGCAGCAATTTTCCCATCCCAGCTTTGCTCACTGATTTCAAAGGGCGCCTTTTTTGACCAAAGGCCATGAGATGAGATTGGTTTTAACTCAGCGCTGTATTGCGAATGAGAAATTTTGCGCCACTGTTTAATCACCCTTGAGTTATCAAATGCGCTTAAATTCTCCGGCGCAATTGTTACCAGCAGGCCCCAACGTGTTGCATCTGCGTCGGTGGGTGTAAAACTCTTGCCTTTTCCGGTACCCAGCAATTTAACAAATCCAACCGTTGGAAAATGCTTAATGCTCCAGCGATGTAATGCCATAAACAAAATTGCAAGCGGTAGGTAAACCTTTTTTATCCGCCAAAAGTAGATGACGGTAATCAATTTGCAACCTTTGCAGTTTCTAAAATTTCAGCTAAGACCTCATCGGTGCTATCCCACATTGGAGCATGGCCAGTTTGAGGCAAAATGATCCACTTGGCATGAGCTGGTGCAAGGGAGCGCTCCTGACAAGTTTTTGCTGGCAGAGTGTGATCACTATCGCCGAAAATTATTGTGATCGGAATTTCACTAGAGATTGGTTTATCAAAGCGTTTTTTTAGCATTCCATCCCAAGCCGGAAAGTATCCTTCTGAATCAGCCATCGCCTGCACAGCATCTAAGCAAATCTCATAACTTAACTGCTGCCAACGTGGTGAGACTGTTTCAAAGCCAATTTTCTTCGCCCATGTGTAATTTAAAGTTTGCGGTGCTACTTTGTTTAAACCCTTTGCCATCAACCTAACGGCTAATTCACCGGGATACCTTGATGTAAATGGGGCCATCCATAACCCAGCTGGTGCTAAGCCGGTGAAAGATAAAACTCTTTCTGGATGGGCTGCAGCAATCTCAAGTGATACCCATCCACCTAATGAGTTTCCAACTAAGTGAAACTTATTTACTCCCTTACTAACTAAATTATCCAAAACTAAGTTTGAAAGTGATTTTGGATCCATTGCAACGCTCAGGTCTAAAGCAGATTTGCCATGCCCAGGAAGATCAACTGTGTAAATCTCAAATTGTTTGGCTAGTGCTGGAATTAATGGTTTCCAAGCTGTGGCAGCTGAACCCATGCCGTGAATTAAAACTAACGGCTGACCACTGCCGTATTTTTCAATTGATAAGTTCACTTAACCAACTTTAGAGTGTAGAAATTAAATCCTCTACTAAAGCCTTTATTTCATCACGGATGGGCCTAATTGCTGCCACACCTTGCCCGGCTGGATCAGTTAGCGGCCAATCAAGGTATCGCTTTCCTGGAAAAAATGGACAGGCATCACCACAACCCATAGTTATCACAACATCAGATTCTTCAACCGCTGAGGTAGTTAATACCTTTGGCATTTCATTAGAGATATCTATGCCAACTTCTAACATCGCCTCCACCACTGCTGGGTTTATTGAATCAGCCGGGGCCGAGCCAGCTGATCTAACCTCAACTTTTTCACCAGCTAATTTAGTAAGCCAAGCTGCCGCCATTTGTGAGCGCCCGGCGTTGTGAACACAAACAAATAAAACTGATGGCTTATTCATTTTTAAATCCTCTAGCCAGTGCAACACCTAAGCCAGCTCCGATTAATTGAGCCAGAATAAAGGCCGGTGTTGATTCAAGTGCGATACCGGTAAATGAATCGGTAAAGCTGCGCGAAATAGTAATTGCTGGGTTTGCAAATGAGGTGGATGAGGTAAAGAGGATTGCGCCAAATATCCAAAGTGGAACATAGCTTGCAATTGCTGATGAGTTTTTAAGATTTGCCAAAATTATCCATAGTAAGCCAGCGGTAGCAATGATCTCAGCGATAAACAAATTTGAACCAGATCTAAGTTGGGTGGCACTTTGAATTAGATTCTCGCCAAATATGTAATTGGCAATTAAAACACCACCGATGGCACCTGCAATTTGTGCAACTATGTAGAAGAAGGCTTGCACTGGCGCAATTCTTTTTTGAAAGATCATCACCAAGGTAACAACTGGATTTAGGTGAGCACCACTAATACCAGCGGCTAATTTGATGGCAACAGCTAAACCGATTGCAGTTGCTAGAGCGTTGATTAAAAGTGTTAATGCCAAATCTTGGGTTAGATCACTTGCCATAAAGCCAGAGCCAACAACGGCTAAGGCAAGTAGGGCAGTTGCTATGAACTCAGCAGCTAGCGCTCTTAGATTAGGCAAAACTTTGCTCCTTTGGCGGTATTAAAAAATCTCTGTGAAAATCGTAAATGCAGCCAAAGCGAAAAGCAGACATGCAAAGGCTTTCTTTAAGTGAACAGTAGGTAAATGTTTTGCTGCCTTTGAGGCGAAGGAGGCGGTAATGATGGCAGCAATTGAAATGATAATCGGATACTGCCAACTAATTTGTTCCCATTGCTCAAATTTAACCAGGAAGGCAGTTGCGCAGTTAAGTGCGATGATTAATAGTGAGGTACCAGCGGCTTTATTAGCAGGGGTGTGAAAAAAGATAACTAAAACTGGAATCGCAACAAAGCCGCCGCCGACTCCAAACAAACCGGTGAGAGCTCCGATGATTAAGGAGAGAATTAGTAAAGAAAAATTTGAGATTACCCGCTCTGGGTTCTCAGTAATCGGTGAGGCAAGCATGGATATGGCTGCGCTAATTAGAACTAGGGCGAAACCGATTAAGAGCACTTGATCTGATAATGAATCTGCAATTGAGCCAAGGCCGATATTTGTTAGCAGGCCAAGTGCCCAAATAATTACCGCCTCTTTAATTAAAACATCTCGTGATTTAAATTTTGGAATTAGCCCTGAGATAGCAGTCACCAGTACAACCGCCAGGGCTGCCGTTGTTGCTTGAAGCGCAGTGAAATCAAAGATGTAGACCAAAATTGGCACTGTGACCATGGCACCACCTGCACCGATAAAGCCCAGTACACCGCCAATAAAGAGGCCACTAATTAGGGAGGCGATAATAAATGTGGCGCTCATACCTGCATGCTTCCATAAAAAAACCACCCTTGGCTGGTGCCAAGAGCGGTTCTTCTAACTTTTATTTAAGCTTTAGTTAGCCCAGAAAAGTAATGTGCCAACATTTGGACCAAAATCTGCGCCATTGTGCAAGAGTGCGAAGATGATTAATGCTGCGCCAGCAAGAGATAGGTTTTTAAAGAAGGCAACCGTCTCATTTTGCTTAGCGGTAGCATCACTTTCTTTCCAGAAAGTGTGCATTAGAAGTGCAGTTGGAATTAGGAAGGCTGCGATTAGAAGCGCGCCTAGATCGGCATAGAAGCCAAGAAGTATGTAAGCCCCACCAATTACAATCATGGCACCTGACACATAAACTGATGCCTTAGCAAATGGCACCTTCTTGTATTGAGCGTATCCAGTCATTGCACCATTTTTTGTAAAGTGAGCGATTCCGGAGTTGATAAAGATCAACGCGAAAAGAACTCGGCCAACTAATAAAACAATATCCATAACCATCCTTAAATTAGAGGATCCAGATCGATCCGCTTACCTACAAGGTAGGGCAGATTAGTTGAAGTTTCAACCAATATTGGGGTGTGTCTGAGGTATATACCCACGGGTAGTAGCGGCTTGACCACTGTCGGAGGTTGTGAGTATCTTTCGAACATATGTTCGATAACTCAGATAGTACTAAAAACCGAGTACTTGCACCAGAGGGTGAACCAATCGAGTTCACCTATCAAGGTCATCACTTTCATATCCATGCCATTACATCAAGGTGGAGTGAATCAGGTGGTTGGTGGAATCGAATTAGTGATGGCAACACACACGCAGATACACATGCTGGTTTAAAGATTGATGATCAAGCACGTGCTGTGTGGCGGGTAGAGGCAGCGCCAGTAGGAGCAGTTGCCACCTTTGAGATAGAACTAGATGAGGTAACTGGCAATTGGCGAATTCGCCCAACATCTCGTGCCAGTTAACTTCACCCACCTGCGCACCTGCAGTGGTTACTCATTTAAGTACGGCACAGCAACTGCAAACCAATTAGTAGAACGCGCAGCCGAATTTGGTATGCAATCACTTGCCTTAACTGACCGCGAGAATATGGCTGGTGCTATCAGATTTGTGCAAGCTTGTGAGAGTGCATCAATTAAACCCATCCTCGGTATTAATTTAAGTTTTTTGCAACCGAAGTATCGAATCACATTATTAGCAAGTAGTGATGATGGGTTGCCAGCGCTATACCGGTTATTAACTGCGGTTAATTTTGCCGGTGGCCTACTTACACATGAGATCCTTCAGCAAAACTTTAACTACACCAAAAAATTACTTGTAATGCATGGCCCAGAATCTCAACTTGCGGTAGCAATTAGCGCTCGCCAATTAACCCAAGCTTTATCAATTTTTAACTCAACTAAAGATTACTTTCTAAGGCAGGGCATCGAAGTGCTCTCTCATCGAATTCGTGGTGATGGTCCACTCTCTACGCCATTTGCCGCCCGAATGTTGGCCTTTGCCCGAAGCAATGATTTGCCGGCAGTTTTAACAAACTCAGTTCGAATGTTAAATCGCAGTGATGGCCCACTAGCTGATGTTTTGGATTCAGCACGCAATTTAGTGCCACTACATAAGCGTCATGTTGAACGGCAAAATAGTGAGGCCTACCTAAAAGATATAAAGCAGATGCACCAACTTGCTACTGAGATCTCACAAGCAGCTGGTGAAAGTACGCCGCACCAATTAATTAAGACCACAATGCAGTGGGCTGAGATGGCGATATTAGATCCACGGCGCGATGTCGGAATTGGCAAGATTCATCTGCCAGAGGCTGAAGTAGTTGGTGGCAAAACCCAAAGTGATTTAACAACTCAACTAAAACAACGGTGTGAGGCTGGGCTATCTACTAAGTATGTTGGCGGGCAATCAATTCTTGCCGCTGAGCGATTAACTGATGAATTAAATACGGTGCGCACCTTGGGCTATGAATCATATTTTTTAACAGTTGCTGACATAACTGATTTAGCTAGGAGTAAATCAATTCGAGTAGCAGCCCGGGGAAGTGGCGCCGGTTCATTGATTTGCTACCTATTAGGTATTTCAGGTGTTGAGCCAATTGAGTATGGCTTGTTAATGGAGCGCTTTTGTTCACCACTTCGTAATGAGTTGCCAGATATTGATATTGATGTTGAATCTGCCAGAAGGCTAGAAATTTATGATGCGATATTTGAAAGGTATGGCGTTCGAGTTGCCACCGTTGCAATGGTTGAAACCTATCGATCCCGTCATGCAATCCGTGATGTTGGCACCGCCCTAGGCATCTCACCGATGGAGATTGATCTAATCGCTAAATCCTTGCCACACATTAGAGCGCGCAATATTGCTAAAGCGCTAGAAAATTTACCAGAGTTAAAAAGTCTAAAGTTAGATACGCCAATCTTAAAAATGGCGGTTGATCTTGCGCAGAAGTTAGATGGTTTACCACGCCATCTATCAATGCATCCGTGCGCGATTGTTTTATCAGATATTAGCTTGCGTGATCACGCACCACTTGAGGTAAACGCTAGCGGCTATCCAATGGTGCAATTTGATAAAGATGATGTTGAAGCGGTGGGCTTTTTAAAATTAGATGTACTTGGAGTCCGGATGCAATCAGCAATTTCTTACACAATCTCAGAGATCGAAAGGGTAGAAGGAGTTAAGTTAGATATTGATCAACTCTCACTTGCTGACCCGAAGACCTTTGATCTAATTGCATCAACTCGCACCCTTGGTGTATTTCAGATTGAATCTCCTGGCCAGCGTGAATTAATTGGCAAATTTGCACCTAGTAGCTTTACCGATTTAATTATTGATATCTCATTGTTTAGACCAGGCCCAGTAAAGAGCGACATGATCCGCCCCTTTTTATCAGCCCGCCATGGCTTAAGTAATGTAAAAAGTATTCATCCAGATTTAGATCCGATCATGGCGCAAACACATGGTGTAGTTGTATTTCACGAACAAGTTATTAGATTAATTTCAGTAATGGGCGGCATTACATTGGCACAAGCAGATGAAAAGCGTCGATCACTCGGATCATTTGATGGCCAACAAGAAGTTTGTGATTGGTTTTATCCAGCAGCACTATCGCAGGGTTATCAATTAAACGTGGTTGAAGAGATTTGGCAAATACTGCGAGCCTTTGCCTCCTTTGGTTTTTGCAAAGCACACGCCGCAGCATTTGCACTTCCCACCTATCAATCTGCTTGGCTAAAAACTCATCACACCGCTGCCTTTATGGCGGGTGTGTTAACGCATGACCCAGGCATGTATCCAAAGCGATTAATACTTGATGATGCCAGACAGTGGGGAATTGAAATAAAAGGTATTGATGTTAATCAATCACAGCGCACAGTTATCGTAGAGAAGGTGGCAATAAATAAGCAGCGCTCATATAAGGCGCCAGATTTAAAGAGCACTGGCCGATCACTTCAACTACCAGATGCAAGTGGCTATGCACTTCGACTGTCCCTGGCTGATTTAGGTGGCATATCAGAGCGCGAGATTGAATCAATAATTGCTGCCCGACCATTTGTAGATTTAGCAGATTTTGTTCATCGCGCCGGTGCAAGTGTTACTACAACTGAGTCCTTAATCATGATTGGAGGCTTTGATCAACTACATCAAATAGATCAATCAAGTGAAAAATTAAATCGCCGGGATCTACTTTTACATCTACAGGATCTCTATAAATTAACTGGCAAATCAAATAATAAGGTGGGCCAAACTCAATTAACGCTAGAGATACCACCACCAACTCTTGTTGCAGCGGGTCTACCAAATTTAACTGTAATAGAGCAGGTACAAAATGAGGTAGAAATTTTGGGCATGGAGGTGACCTCTCACATGCTTAATTTTTATGGAGATTTCTTAAATACAATTGGCGCAGTTAAATCTAGTGATGTAATAAAGCAGCGCTCTGGCGCCTCAGTTTTAGTAGCTGGCGTTAAATCATCACTACAAACTCCGCCTGTGCGCTCTGGCAAGCGGGTAATGTTTTTAACAATGGATGATGGCTATGGCTGCAATGATGTAACTTTTTTTGAGGATACCCAACAAAGCTATGCACAGCTGCTTCGTACCTCAAATCTGTTTTTAATCCGCGGTGCGGTGCGTCGTACTGGGCCAAGAGGGGTTTCAATTAGAGCTACTGAAGCCTGGGATTTAGCTATAACTTACCGCAAATGGCTTTCCGAGAATTCACAAGAGAGTTGGCGTAATCTGACAACTATGAAAAGTGGCAACGCATGAGCGAATCCACAATTTTACATGTTGATATGGATGCCTTTTATGCATCAGTCTCAATTAAAGATAATCCAAAATTACAAGGCAAAGCAGTAGTCGTTGGCGCAGGAGCACGCGGAGTTGTTTTATCAGCTAACTATGAGGCGAGAAAGTTTGGCATTCGTGCTGCAATGCCAGTTGGTCGAGCCCAGGTGATGGCCCCTCATGCCATCTTTATTCCACCTGATCACACTCGATATAGCGAGGTGTCGGATGAGGTAATGAAAATATTTAGAGATGTTTCACCCCATGTTGAGCCGATCTCACTAGATGAAGCATTTATCGATGTCACTGGTGCAAAAAGATTGCTTGGAAGTGGCCGCGAGATTGCAATGATGATCAGAGCAAAGGTAGAGCGTGAGCAAGGCATTACCTGCTCAGTTGGTATAGCAAACAATAAATTTATTGCAAAGCTAGCATCACAGCATTGCAAACCAAATGGCGTATTAGAGATTGCAAGTGATCGAGTCTTAACATTTTTGCACCCACTTCCCGCAAATGCTATTTGGGGGGTTGGCCCAAAGACCAATGAACAGCTAGAAAAGCTTGGCCTGCGCACTGTTGGTGAAATTGCAAATACACCTCGCAGTACTTTAATTCGAGCACTCGGTGAAGCAACTGGTGCTTCATTGTATGAATTAGCTTGGGGTCGAGATTATCGTGATGTGGTAAGTGATGAACCAGAAAAAAGTATTAGTGCGGCCGAAACATTTGCTAGTGATTTAGATGATCCAGAGGAGATCTTGCGTGAATTTTTAAGGTTATGCGAAAAAGCAACACTGCGGATGAGGGAATCTGGCTTTTGTGCAAAAACAATCTCGATAAAGGTTAGGTTTGCAGATTTTAAAACAATTACAAGATCTAAAACTTTAGATCAACCAATCTCTGGCACAAAGGAGAGCTTTGAGGTAGCCAAGAAGCTCTACCAAGATTTAAAAATTGATCGAGCTCGGATCAGAATGGTGGGAGTATCACTTGAGGGGTTAATCCCGGCAGAGGATGCATCTGAACAATTACTTTTGGGCCAGCGCGATATTGGTTGGCGCCAGGCCGACTCTGCGATTGATCGGGTTAAGGCCAAGTTTGGTAGGGCAAGTGTTCGCCCAGCACGCTTGGTTTCACCTAGTGATGAAGATTAATCACTCTGGGTTTCCCTGCCGATAAAATCTGCTCTATATTTCGAATATGGGCCTATCCGATCATGAACTCAAGGTATTAGCTGAGATGGAGGCTGCTCTGGATCAAGAGGATCCAAAGCTGCTCTCGACCTTAACTGGTAAGGCTCGCACCAAAGAGTCATCTAAAGCATTACTGGGTGTTGCAACATTTTTGCTTGGCCTAATCGCCTTAATCACCGCCCTGATCGCAAAATCCACTCCGATTGGCGTTGCCGCTTTTGTGCTTTCCCTGACTGGCTTGATTTTAATTTTAGGCAACTTAACTGTTGGCTCCGGGCAAATGGGTAGAGCCAAGCGGGTTAAAAAACCTGGCTGGTCTGCGACCCTAAATGAGCGCTGGGATCAACGTGGTGAGGATCGGTAGATCCAAGCAAGATTTAAGTAAGCCGCCCGCCAAGGGCGGTTTTTTTATGCCCAAATCCTGAAGGGGTTGGGTGTGGAGGATTGGGAGGAGAAGTGGGTGAGGGGGGTTGAAAGTGGGGAAAAAGGGAGTAAAGTGGTGATCTGAGCTTTTTCCTAAGCGTGAAAGGGGGTCATCAATGTTCTTGGGTACACACGAGCCAAAGCTTGATGAGAAGGGTCGTTTGATCCTGCCCGCCCGATTCCGCGATGAGTTATCCGAAGGTTTAGTAATTACTAAGGGTCAAGAACGCTGTCTTTATGTATTTCCCGCTAATGAATTCTCACTAATTACCGAACGCTTGCGCCAAGCACCAGTTACTGAAAAAAAATCACGTGATTACTTACGTGTGATGTTTGCCGGAGCACACGATGAGGTTCCAGATAATCAAGGTCGCGTAAACATTCCAGTTGGTCTTCGTACATACGCATCCCTTGAAAAAAATTGTGTAGTTATTGGCGCAAATACCAGATTAGAAATTTGGGATTCAACAACTTGGAACGCTTATTTATCAGATCGTGAAAAAACATTCGCAGATGTATCTGAGGAGGTACTACCCGGACTGTTCTAGATATCAATTTTGGCCACCGCCACTCACTAAAGATTCGCGGCGCCACTTCCCCGGTGCCGCGCATAACTTTAAAGAGTTCGACTCCGTCGGCTAGATCTTCGAATTTATTCGTTAGATCTTTCAAGCCATCTAGTGGCGGTGACCAAAGTTGATATCAGTTATCTACCAAGTGATTTAACAAGTAATTAATTTCAAAACAGCTAGATGAAAGGGGAAGTAGATGAGTACAGAGTTAAAGCATGTGCCAGTTGCGCTAGAGCGTTGCATTCAACTGCTTGCTCCAGTTATCACAGAGAATTCAAAGCCGGTAATTATTGACTGCACACTTGGCTTAGGTGGCCATGCCAAGGTCTTACTTGAGCGATATAGCAATCTTCATTTAATTGGAATTGATCGAGATCAATCTGCTTTAGATCTAGCAGCCAAAACATTGGCGCCAGTAATTGATCGAGTGAGTTTAGTTCATTCAACATATGATCAAATTGAGAAGATTCTGGCAGATTTAAAGATTGAAAAAGTAGATGGGATTTTATTTGATTTAGGTGTTTCCTCCATGCAACTAGATGAAGCCAGCCGAGGTTTTGCATACTCACAGAGCGCCCAACTAGATATGCGTATGGATCAAAGCGCTGAATTAACCGCAGCAATTGTTTTAAATACCTACTCACATGGTCAGTTAGCAAAGCTGCTACAAAGATTTGGTGAAGAGAAGTTTGCTAGCAAAATAGCCGAAAACATAATTAAAGCCAGAGAAGCCGGAAGATTAAAGACAACTA
>JBIIXT010000029.1:0-11189 GCA_044347205.1 Candidatus Nanopelagicus sp.
AAGGCAGCAGCTAAGGCTGCTCCAAAGCGTCGTCGTAAGAAGGCTGCTAAGAAAGCTGCTCCAAAGCGTCGTCGTAAGAAGGCTGCTAAGAAAGCTGCTCCAAAGCGTCGTCGTAAGAAAGCTGCTAAGAAGGCTGCGCCAAAGCGCCGTCGTCGTAAGAAAGCTGCTGCATAAGTAAGTTAATTTACTTAAAAAAACCCGCTGCGAAAGTAGCGGGTTTTTTTATTTCTTTTTACTCTTTATTTATCCTCAGCAAGATATTGTCCGCGCAATTTATTTGTTACTCGATCAAAGATCCTACTTATCTCTTCTTGATCCTTAACGCTTAAGTGATCTAGTAATCGCGAGCGCACCGATTCAACATGATCTGGCGCCGCCTTTGCAATCGCATTAAAGCCCTTATTGGTCATAACCGCGAAGTAGCCCCGTTTATCTAATGGGCAATCCTCACGCTTAACCCATCCCACCCCTTCCATCACCTTTATTCGGTGAGAGAGCCGGGATTTTGAAACCATTGCCAGCTCTGCCAACTCACTCATTCGCATCTTGCGCTCTGGTGCATCTGAAAGTAAAGCTAAAACTTCATAATCTGCCATCGATAAATCATGTTGGTCTAAATCAGAATCCAGAGCATCTAATAATCGCCGGGAGGCGATGATGTATGAACGCCAAGCTTTCATCTCCCTTGGATTTAACCAATTACCTTGCTTAGTCATAACGCTAGGTTACTTGAATTTTCAACTACTTGATACTTAACTAGATTTTTACTTCTATAAAGATAGGCTAGCCCCATGAGTTTAAAGAGCGGACTAGACCTTTCACACATTAATTCAGCAATTCGCCCACAGGATGATCTATTTAGATTTATGAATGGCAAGTGGCTAGATGAATCAGAGATTCCAGCAGACCGAGCAAGTGATGGTGCTTTCTACTGGCTCTATCAACAAGCAGAGCAACAAGTTCGCCAGATTATTGAGGAGCAGGCGGCCAGTAAATCTGCCACCGGCACTATTGCGCAAAAAATCGGAGATTTATACAACTCCTTTATGGATGAGGCGGGCGTGCAAGCACTTGGTGTTAAACCAATCGCAGCCGACCTTGCATCGGCGCAATCCTTTAAGGATGCGAAAGAGTTTCACCAACTACTTGGTGAGCTAGAAGCTCGCGGCCTAAGTGGCCTCTTCTATGCCTTCGTCAGCACCGATCACATGGACAGCACGACAAATATTTTCTACCTCGGTCAATCAGGTCTATCCCTGCCGGACGAGGCGTATTACCGCGAGGATACATACGCCGATATTCGAAGCGCATTTACCACCCACATTGCCAAGATGTTTGAACTATCTGGGCTACCAAATGGTGCGCAATCTGCGCAATTAGTTTTAGAGCTAGAGACGCAGATTGCGGCCAGTCACTGGGATCAGGTTAAAGATCGCGATGCCACCCTTACCTATAACAAAAAAACTTTTGCAGATTTAGTTGCGATGACAACTCACTTTGATTGGGCAACCTGGATCTCAGCCAGTGCAACCCCAAGTCATGTTTTAGAAAATGTGATCGTTCGCCAGCCCTCCTACTTTGAAGGCTTATCTAAGATTCTTGGAAAATTTGAGGTACAAAAGTGGCAGGCCTGGCTAACCTGGCACATTCTTTCATCAACTGCGCCTTACCTAAATAAAGAGCTAGTTCAAGAAAACTTTAATTTCTACGGCACTACCCTCTCCGGTATTCCGCAGCTAAAAGATCGCTGGAAGCGCGGTGTGGGATTAGTTGAGGGCGCACTCGGTGAGGCAGTTGGCCAGATTTATGTGGGTAAGTACTTTCCCGAAAAAGCGAAACAGCGGATGGTTGACTTGGTTAAGAACTTAATTGAGGCCTACCGAATCGATATTGCCGCACTTGATTGGATGTCCCAAGAGACCAAGGAAAAAGCTTTCATAAAGCTTGATAAGTTCACGCCAAAGATTGGCTACCCAGATAAGTGGCGGGACTACAGCAAATTAACAATCACAGCCGATGATCTAGTTGGCAATATCGCCCGGATCGCAAAGTTTTCCCAGGATTATGAGTTAGCCAAGATAGGAAAACCAGTAGATCGCAGCGAATGGTTTATGACCCCACAAACTGTAAACGCCTACTACAACCCAGGTATGAATGAGATTGTCTTTCCAGCCGCTATTTTGCAGCCGCCATTTTTTGATGTTAATGCCGATGATGATGCTGCTAATTACGGCGGTATCGGGGCAGTAATTGGCCATGAGATTGGCCATGGCTTTGATGATCAGGGCTCTAAATATGATGGTGATGGCAATCTGCAAAATTGGTGGACTGATTCAGATCGCACCGAGTTTGAAAAAAGAGCTGATCAGTTAATCAAACAGTATGACCAACTCTCACCTACTGCCGCCCCTGATGTGAAGGTAAATGGCGCACTTACTATTGGTGAAAACATTGGCGACCTTGGTGGCCTAACTATTGCTTATAAGGCTTATGAGATTTCACTAGCTAGCAAGGAAGCGCCTGTAATTGATGGCTTTAGTGGGCCCCAAAGATTTTTCATGGGTTGGGCGCAATCTTGGCGGGGTAAGTACCGGGCCGAGGAGGTGCGGCGGCGAATCGCTACTGATCCACACTCACCGGATGAGTTTCGTTGCAATCAAGTAATTGCTAATTTAACTGAGTTCTATCAAGCCTTTGATGTTAAAGAATCTGACAGGCACTTTATGCCAGCTGATCAACGCGTTCGGATTTGGTAATTAATTAGTTTTCTGGGAAGTGGCAAGCAACATTTGATTTGCCAACCTGCAGCAATGCTGGCGCTGTAGTTGCACATACATCCTGGGCTTTCCAGCAACGGGTGCGGAATCTGCAACCAGATGGTGGATTAATTGGGTTTGGCACATCACCAGTTAGGCGGATGCGCTCGCGAGCGCCAACCGCATCTGGATCTGCCTCTGGAACTGCTGATAGCAACGCCTTTGTGTAAGGGTGCTTTGGATTTGAATACAGGCTATCGCGATCGGCAATTTCAACTATATTTCCCAAATACATAACTGCCACGCGCTGGGCAAAGTGGCGAACAACAGCTAAATCATGGGCGATGAATATAAAGGCTAAGCCAAACTCTTTTTGTAGGTCCTTCATTAAGTTAATTACCTGGGCCTGGATTGAAACATCAAGAGCTGATACTGGCTCATCGGCCACAATTAATTTAGGGCGAAGAGCAAGGGCTCTGGCAATACCAATACGTTGGCGCTGTCCGCCAGAGAACTCATGTGGGTAGCGGTTGTAGTGCTCTGGGTTTAAGCCAACAATCTCTAATAACTCTTGCACACGCTTCTTAGTGCCACCTGGCGGCTCTTGCCCAGCAATTTTAAATGGTGTGCCAACAATTGTGCCAACAGTATGACGTGGATTTAGCGACGCGTATGGATCTTGGAAGATCATCTGTAGATCTGCGCGGATTGGCCTCATCTGCGAATTTGAAAGCTTTGTTATGTCCTGTCCTTGAAACTCAATTTTTCCAGCAGTTGGCTCAAGTAATCTTGTAATCAATCGCCCAGTTGTAGATTTACCGCAACCTGACTCACCGACTAGTCCAACAGCTTCACCTGCTGCAATCTCAAATGAGACGCCATCTACTGCTTGGACTAGGTCGCGCTTTCCAAACAAGCCATTTTTATTTCCTGGAAAGTGTTTAGTTAATCCCTCAACCTTTAAAATGGTACTCATAGATTTGGTGCCACCTGATTCAAAAATATATCTTCACGAGTTTTAACATCTAAGTGACAACGCACTAAGTGATGGGCGCCAGCAGAGACTGGTAGTAACTCTGGAATTGATGCAGAACAAGCGGTTCCTACTTGGGAAACATATGTGCAACGTGGGTGAAAGGCACAACCAGATGGCACCGAGATCAAAGAGGGTGGACTACCTGGAATTGCTAATAACTTCTTATCTGGATCTCCAGTAAGTCTTGGAATTGAGGTTAACAAGCCCCAGCCATATGGGTGTTGTGGCTTTTGCAGCACATCACGCACAGTTCCATACTCGATTGCCTTTCCGGCATACATCAACAAAATATCATCAGCTGTTTCTGCAACCACACCTAAATCATGGGTAATTAAAATGATTGCGGTACCAAACTCTTTTTGTAGATCTCGTAGTAATTCAAGGATTTGGGCCTGCACCGTTACATCTAGCGCCGTTGTTGGCTCATCTGCGATTAATAATGATGGATTACAAGAAAGTGCCATCGCAATCATCGCACGCTGGCGCATGCCACCGGAGAATTGATGAGGGTAATCTCCTATCCGCTTTTGTGGCTCTGGGATTCCAACTCGATCAAGCATTTCAATAGCGCGCTTTTTGGCTTCACCCTTTGAAACCTTGTTGTGAACTTGATACGCCTCAGCGATTTGATTTCCGATTGTGTAGTAAGGATGCATCGCAGCAAGTGCGTCCTGAAAGATCATCGCCATTGATTTGCCGCGAAGTTTTCGCACCTGGGATTCATCCATGGCATTAACATCCTGGCCATCAACATAGATCTGACCAGATACTTCAGCGCGGGTTCCCTTATGCAAACCTAGGATTGCAAGGCTGGTTACTGATTTACCCGAACCAGATTCACCAACTATTCCAAGTGTTTTACCCTTTTCAACTGAGAAGGAAAGGTTATCTACCGCTTGAACCACACCATCTTCAGTTGGAAAACTAACGCACAGATTTGAGACCTCTAGGTACTTGCTCAAGTTAGGCGAACCTTTGGATCAAGGGATGCATAAACTAAATCCACAATGATATTTGCGGTGATTACAAAGAATGCTGCAAATAAAACAGTTCCAGTAACAACTGGAATATCAAGATTTGTAACTGCCTCAGTAGATAACTTTCCTAGTCCTGGAACGTTAAATACATATTCCGTAATTACGGCGCCGCCAAGGAGTGCGCCAAGATCTAGGCCAAAAACAGTGACAATTGGCGTTATCGCACCGCGCAGCACATGCTTCATGTTTACATCTCGGGCCGATAAGCCTTTAGCTCGCGCCGTCCTTACATAATCCTCACTCATAACCTCGATCATGCCAGCGCGGGTTAGGCGTGAATAAATTGCAGAGAGTAAAAATGCCAAGGTAATCCAAGGAAGTGCCATTTGCTTTGCCCAATCAAGTGGATACTCAAAAGGAGAGGTATATCCGGGCATGGGTAGCCACGCTAATTTATCTACAAATATAAATTGCAAAATTAAACCAACAAAGTAGATCTGAAGAGAAGCCGCTCCTAATGCAACACCTTGTGAAAATTTATCAACCATGGTTCCGCGGCGAAGTGCTGAAACAATTCCACTAGATAAGCCAACTAATAACCATAAAACCGAGGCACCTGCGGCAATAGACAAGGTGGCAGGCAAGCGATCCATCAACAGTGAGGTAACTGGTTGATCAGTTTGGTATGAGTAGCCAAGACATGGAGCTCCACATTGCAGCTCTGCCTCTGAGCCTTTTAAGTAGGTTCGACCAACAAAAATTCCTTTAATAAATCGACCGTATTGAACCTGTAATGGTTGGTCAATTTCTAGTGCAACCTTAATTCGTTGCATGAGTTCTGGTGTACAGGACTTGCCACATGCTAATCGAGCAGGATCAGAGGGCAGAATATAAAAAATACTAAAGACGATTGCAGAAACAATCGCCAAAACTAGAGTGCCAGCGGTAACTCGCTTTGCAATATATCTCAACATGAGATCTCTAGTTCCTTTCTATATAAGTAGCTTAGCTATAAAACTTAATTTCACTTTGTTAAATAATTGGCAGCGATTTTACTCGCTGCCAATTAATCAACTGCTTGTTACTTCTTTACGTATGCACCTAACACGCTGAGTGTGGAGTATCCACCATCAACTTGTAGTCCACCTAACTTTGTGCCAGCCATGAAGTTCGACTTCTCAAAGTAGACAGAAACGTGTGCAGCCTTATCTTGGATTAACTTCTGCTCGATATCTCCAAGTAGCTTCTCTTGCGCAGCTGGTGCAGCAGCATCAGCCTTTACAAATAGAGCTTGAAGATCTGAGAAGTTACCACGTGAGTGGTTGCTCTTTGCATCAGTTGCGCTCATGGTGCGACCGTCAAATAATGCATAAACAATTCCTGAAGCAGCAGCCCAGTCAAATGCCCAAGATGTTTGGGTAATGTCTGGCTCATTTGTCTCGCCGCGCTTTGCAGCAGCTGCGTAGAAACCAGAACCTGGGTACTTGTCCATAATTACAGTAAAGCCAGCAGCCTTCAAAGATTGCTCAAGTGCTGCAGCGCGAAGTGGTTCAACACCACGGTCACGGTATGCAAGACGAAGAGTTGTCTTCTTAGTTGTTGCCTTTGCTAGGTACGCCTTTGCCTTAGCAATTTGCGCCTCAGGCTTCTTAGTCACATCGCGCTCACATACTGTGAAATTACGGTATGCGCCCTTGATTGACTTAGGAATAGTTGAGTTTGAGTATGAACCAGCTGTCGTTCCGCCAGCAGCAAGCAAGATTGACTTGAAGTCAAATGCACACTGAATAGCTTTACGAACATTTACATCTTTAACTGTATCAACGTTAATTGTGTAGTAACGGTTGTATGCAGATTCAAATGTAAACAAGCGGCTCTTGTAAGCAGACTTTCCAAGTACCTTTGAAAGGTTTGTAACGATGTTTGTATCAAAGCTTACTGAGGTCTTTGCTTCACCTGAATCGGCGATTAAAGATTGCTCAATTACGTTCTGATCAGCACCCATCTTTACGATGTACTTATCTGGGTAGTTCCAACGAATTGGATCTGTCTTTGCATCCCATTGTGCGTTACGAACAAGTGTTAATTGCTTACCACGCTCGTATGACTCAACCTTGTATGGGCCAGATGACACAGGCTTTAGATCATAGTTTTGCTTTGTATCTTTCGCCTTTGGAATTGGTGAGAATGCACCGAATGTTGTTACGTATGGGAAATAAGGAATTGCTTGTTGTAAGTAGAAAGTAATTTCATTACCTGCTGTATTACAAGAAACTCCTGATAGCTCCGTGTTTGGAGTTGTGTATGGACCCTTATAGTTGTTGGTATTCTCAATGAAGTCCTTAGCGTACGTTGGACCACCATCTAGAATGTCATCATTATAAGAACGCTTGATGCCGTATTCCATATCAGCACAAGTGATCTTTGATCCATCTTCATACTTAAGATTTGTACGAAGTGCGAATGTCCAGGTCTTTCCACCATCTGGTGATGTTCCTAGATCTGCAGCCACATCTGGCACAAGTTCTGTTTTGCCATTTACGGTGCGGTATTGAGTTAGCGTACGAGTGAATAGTCGGTAGAAATCTAATGTTCCACCAACGTAGTTACGTGCAGGATCTAAGTGCTCAAAATCTGCTTGAGCCTGGATCGTAACTGTTCCACCCTTAACAGCTCCGGCCTTAGCTGGTACTGGACCAGTCCATGACGCAGGTGCTGCTTGAGCAGTTCCCACTGATACAAAAGTTGTCGCGCCAATTGCTAGTGCGCCAACTGTTGCCAGTGCCTTTTTCTTTAGGTTCATTGGAACCCTTCCTAGTAGAGGTTTCTTGCGTAACCCGATAGTCATATGTTCTATCGGGAACTCCGTGGGTCGAGTGCATCTCGAAGGCTGTCTCCAAACAAGCTAAAAGACAGAACAAGTAGAAATAGTGCAAAGCCTGGAATGAATGTGTATGTCGGATCAATTGAATAGAAAGGAACAGAGGCAAGCAACATTGCGCCCCAATCTGAGGTTGGATCAATTACTCCAGCACCTAGAAATGTTAAAGCTGCTTCTGCTGTGATCATTGTTGGGATATTTAATGCAACAGTTACCAAAATTGGTGCCCAAAGATTTGGCAAAATTTGGCGGTAAACCAGGTGGAATTTAGATGCACCGAGGGCGCGAGCTGCTTCAACAAACTCTTTCTCGCGAAGTGAAATTACCTGCCCACGCACAATTCGAGCGATATATGGCCAGCCAAACATCGCAAGCACAAAGATCATTACCGGAATTCTGGTGCCATTACCGGGTGGTAACCCCCAACCTTCAAATACATTTTCAAGTACTGGTGTGATTGCAAGTGCAAATAAAATTGAAGGAAAAGCTAGTGTTATCTCCATCGTACGAGATAGTACTAGATCTGTTTTTCCACCAAAAAAGCCAGAAATTAGTCCAACGGTAATTCCAATAATTGTTGCTAACAGGGTTGCACTCAATGCAATTGTTAAAGAGGTGCGAGCGCCAAAAACAAAACGCAGAAATACATCTCGACCAGTTCTTGGCTCAACGCCAAACCAATGTGTTCCAGAAACTCCGCCGAATCTCCCTAACGGATTTGTACCAAAGTCTTGATCTAACGTATCAGGATGAAACTCATCTGGTGTTGTGTGCATGATCCAGGTAAAAACTGGAGCAGTAAGAGCTAAGGTAATAAAAAATAGAATAATTCCGCCCGAAATTTTTGCGCCTCGATCGCGCTTTAACCGCTCCCAAGCCATTTGAGTTGGTGAACGTCCTTCAACTCGGCCGGTACTTAAAACGGCGGTTTCATTGCTCATTGAATGGGGATTTACCTTCCAAAAGGGCTTTGCGCGGAAGGTGAACGGTACCCAAATAGCGGGTAAAGATAAAACTCAAGGCAAACTCTAAGCGTAAATCAAAGTCAGATTAAGCCCTGAAGGAGGGGTTATTTCGTGGGTTAAGGATTCACCTTAAAACCGGGAAATCTGTGGCGATCGCACCTGATTTAGCAAGGTCGGGTTAAGGCTGGTTCACTTGCTACATGAGTGCCGGATTTAGTTTTCAAGTCAATCGTAAAATCCAAGATCGCCTCGGTCGAACCGGTCAAATTCAAACTCCCCACGGTGTAATCCAAACTCCGGCGTTTATTCCAGTTGGCACAAAAGCAACATTGAAATCAGTGCTGCCAGAATCAATTAAAGATTTTGGCGCCCAGGCAGTACTTGCAAATGCCTACCACCTTTATCTACAACCTGGCTCTGATGTAGTTGATGAAGCAGGCGGTGTTGGCAAATTTATGAATTGGCAAGGACCAACTTTTACCGATAGCGGCGGTTTTCAAGTTTTATCACTCGGTGTTGGCTTTAAAAAAGTTATCGCAATGGATGAGAAAACATTTCAAGCAGATGATGTGATTGCAGATAAAAAAGAACGGCTCGCTCACGTCGATGATGATGGCGTTACCTTTAAATCACATCTAGACGGTTCACTGCACCGCTTCACACCTGAAGTTTCAATGCAGGTCCAGCATCAAATTGGCGCAGATATTATTTTTGCCTTTGATGAGTGCACAACATTGCATAACACCCGCAAGTACCAAGAAAAAGCGTTAGAACGCACCAGATTATGGGCAAAGAGGTGCTTAAGTGAACATGATCGATTAACCAAAGAGAGATCTAATAAGCCATACCAAGCTTTATTTGGCGTATTACAAGGTGCTCAATACGAGGATCTACGTCGCAAAGCTGCGCAAGATCTTGGCGCAATGAATGAGGATGGAGTTTCATTTGATGGCTTTGGCATTGGTGGAGCACTTGATAAACAAACCCTTGGTGAAATTTTGCGATGGGTAAATGAGGAGCTACCAGAGAATAAACCGCGCCACTTCCTTGGTATTGGTGAGCCCGATGATTTATTTGTCGGTGTTGAAAATGGCGCCGATACCTTTGATTGCGTTGCCCCATCTCGTCAGGCAAGAACAGGTTCAGTCTTTACAAAAGATGGCCGCTTAAATATTTCAAACGCACCTCACAAGCGTGAGTTCAAACCAATTGAAGATGATTGCACCTGCTACACCTGCCAAAACTACACGCGTGCTTATATCTGCCACTTATTTCGCAGTAAAGAGATGTTAGCTTCTACCTTAGCCACCATTCACAACCAACACTTCATAGTTGGCTTGGTTGATCAAATGCGCGAGAGTATTAAATCTGGTGAGTTTTTTGAGTTTAAAAAAGAGTTTATGGGAAGGTATTACGGAAAGTAGATTTATTTAACCTTTGGCAGATTCCAACCACGCGCAATTGAGATAGAGCGCACCAAGACAATTACCGCTCCAGAAATTAGCGCAATCAACCCATTTGCTAGGCCATAAGGTTCAATTAACACATATACCAACGCACCAACAGCGCATGCGGTGCCAATCGTCTCTCGGTGCAGTAAAACTGGCTCAACTTGGCAAAGCACATCGCGTAATAAGCCACCGGCAACTGCAGATAGAACACCAAGAATTAATGCCGCATAACTTGGTGCGTAATGATCTAGTGAGTAGGCAACTCCAGAGACTGTTGCCACCGCAAGTCCTAAGGTATCCAGGCCTAGGACAACCTTTCCAACCGGCCGAGTTATGCGAAGAGTTATTGTGATTAGGACTGCTAATAAAATGGCTAGGAAGTACCAAGGTTGTTGCAACCAAATTGGTCGCTCACCCAAAAATAGATTTCGCAGGGTGCCGCCAGTAATTGATGCAACAGTTGCGATTAATAAAATTCCGCCGTAGTCCATCCGCCGATCAGCTGCAATGCGAGCGCCAACTAAGGCGAAGGCGAAGGTGGCAATGATGTCGAGTATGGCAATCACGAAGTAAATCTATAAGGTTCATCTCATGAACTCATCCACAAACTCAGCCCGCAGCCCACTTAAAATTGGAATTTTAGGCGCCGCCCGAATTGCGCCAAGTGCAATCATTTCACCGGCTCACGCCACAGGCCATCGCCTTGTTGCAGTTGCCTCCCGCGATATCAAAAAAGCAGAGGAGTTCGCTAAGCAACATCAAGTTGAGGGTGTTTACGGCAACTACCAAGATTTAATTGATGATCCTGAAATTAATGTAATTTATAACGCACTTCATAATGGCGCCCATGCTCCTTGGAATATTCGCGCTTTAGAAGCTGGCAAGCATGTACTAAGTGAGAAGCCATCGGCATCAAATGCTGCGCAGGCTAATGAAGTTGTGCAGGCCGTGACAAAGACTGGCAAGGTATTTATGGAGGGTTTTCATTATTACTACCATCCTGTATTTCAACGCGCCCTTGCAATTCTTAAATCAGGTGAGATTGGTGATGTTACAAAGGTGGAATCTGCGCTAATTATTCCGATGCCAGATCCAACTGATCTACGGCTGCAATTTGATTTAG
>JBIIXT010000030.1:0-10648 GCA_044347205.1 Candidatus Nanopelagicus sp.
AAGGTCCACTTCCACAAACACGTTTCGTACTTCGCAAAGCATTGCAAAAGAATCTGCCAGTAATTTTGTTAATTAATAAGGTAGATCGTCCCGATGCACGAATTGCAGAGGTCGTTGATGAGGCTTACGGATTATTCCTAGATCTAGATGCAAATGAAGAACAAATTGAATTCCCAATTGTGTATGCATCAGCGAAAGCAGGACGTGCCTCTAAAAATCGCCCTGAAGATGGTGGCATGCCAGATAAAGAAAATCTTGATGAATTATTTGACACTATTTTCTCTGCAATTCCAGCTCCGACTTATCATGAAGGTGCACCGCTGCAAGCACATGTTACAAACCTTGACTCCTCACCATTCTTAGGCCGGCTTGCACTTTGTCGCGTTCGCGAAGGTGTAATTAAAAAAGGTCAATCAGTTACTTGGATTAAAACTGATGGCACAACTGAGCGAGTAAAGATCTCAGAATTATTAATCACCGAAGCACTAGAGCGTGTGCCAGCACTTGAGGCTCATCCCGGTGACATCATTGCTGTTGCTGGAATTGAAACAATTACATTAGGTGAAACACTTGCTGATCTAGAAAATGCGCATGCCCTGCCATTAATCACAGTTGATGAGCCAAGTATTTCGATGACAATTGGTATTAACACTTCACCACTTGCTGGCAAGAGTGGAAATAAATTAACTGCGCGTCAGGTTAAAAACCGCCTTGATGCTGAATTAGTTGGAAATGTTTCACTTCGTGTATTAAATACCGAACGCCCAGATACCTGGGAGGTACAAGGACGTGGTGAGCTACAACTTGCAGTTCTAGTTGAAATTATGAAGCGCGAAGGTTTTGAGTTAACAGTTGGTAAGCCACAAGTAGTTACCAAAATGGTTGATGGCAAGTTACATGAGCCGATGGAGCGTTTATCAATTGATGCACCTGAAGATTACCTAGGTGTGATTACGCAATTAATGGCACTTCGTAAGGGCCGTATGGAGCAGATGGTTAACCATGGCGCTGGTTGGATTCGCTTGGATTACCGTGTTCCATCCCGTGGCTTAATTGGATTTAGAACTGAGTTCTTAACTGAAACACGTGGAACAGGATTGCTGCACCATGTATTTGATGGTTATGAAGCTTGGCATGGTGAACTTCGCACTCGTTCAACTGGATCACTAGTTTCAGATCGAATTGGAACCGTTACCAGCTACGCACTTTATGGAACGCAAGATCGTGGTTCAATATTTGTTGAGCCAGGTGATGAGGTTTATGAGGGCATGGTAATTGGTGAAAATTCACGTGCTGATGACATGGACGTTAACTGTGTTCGCGAAAAGAAGTTAACAAATATGCGTGCATCAGGAACTGATGAAGCCGAGCGCTTAATTCCAGCTAAGAAACTAAATATGGAAGGCGCCCTTGAATTTTGTCGTGAAGATGAGTGTGTTGAAGTAACACCGGCAGTAGTTCGAATCCGCAAGGTTATTTTGGATGGCTCAACCCGCGCCCGCTTAACTTCAAAGACTAAGCGAGCAAACGAGAACGCCTAATAACTGGCTAAAGCCGGTACTTGTCGGCGTCAACGAGTTAAATTAGGGCGTGGCCCAAACTCAAATCATTAAACCAAAATCAGCAAAGCTGAATTTGGTGCGCACCGCAGCGACCACCACTAAAACTTTAGATTTCACCACTTCACAACTGCAGGTAATTAAACATCGAGGCTCACCCATACTAGTTACGGGGGCTGCTGGCACTGGTAAAACAACAACTTTAATTAGCGCAATTTCAGATCGAATAGATCAGGGTTGTGACCCAAATACAATTTTAGCAATTACATACGGCAGAGAAAGTGCCAGTAAATTACGAGATCAAATCGCAACCGCAAATCCGCAGCGCCATATTGTTAATGAACCAATTGCGCGCACTTTTCACTCAATTGCATTTTTGATTTTAAATGAGAGTGAGAAGAAGTATGTTCTGCTCTCAGGTGCTGAACAAGATGCTGAAATTCGCCAGCTGTTATTAATAGATGCCCAAAAAGAGGCAGAGCAAGCCGGCTCAACTGATTGGCCACCAGAGTTAGTCGCAGCCCTTACCACCAGAGGATTTGCAAAAGAGCTACGTGATTTTATTGGTCGAGCTACTGAACGTGGCTCCTCACCATCTGAGTTAATTAAGTATGCAGATAAGTATGGCCAAAAGTACTGGCCAGCAATTTGCAAATTTTGGAGTAGGTATCAGGGTGCGGTAGCACTTCGAAATTTAACTACTACCCAATCATTAAATCGAATTGATCCCAGTGAAATAATTATCGCTGCAAGTGAAAAGTTAGAGAAGAATCCTAAGTTACAAGAGAAGTATAAGAAATTATTTCCGATTATCTATGTTGATGAGTTTCAAGAGTCAGATCGAGGCCAGCGCAAGTTACTTGAACAACTTGCCGGAGCTGAGTTACATATATTTGCTGATCCAAAATCAGCGATAGGTCGCTTTCGTGGCGCAGATCCAGAGAACTTACTTTCTGATCTAGAAAAAATGGGAGTATCAAATACCATAAATCTTGATCAAGAATTTCGAAATGTCACATCGCGCCAGGTTGCAAAATTAAGTAGTGCAGCAGAGGAAGCAAATTACATAGCCCATCAATTCCGCAGTGCGCATTTAAAGAATAAAATACCTTGGTCGCAGATGGCGGTTATCTTGCGCTCTCCAGGTTCACAAGTAAGTGCCCTGCAACGAGCCTTTGCAGTTAATAATGTGCCAGTTGAAATAGATGCGATTGCCTTATCACTTGCTGATAATCCAGCGGTTAAACCCATTTTAAGAATTGCCCAAATTGCGCTAAAACAAATTCAGTTGATACCGGCCAATTGGGATCAAATATCAGAGCTATTGCAGTCACCATTTGCAGGTGCAGATGCCATCTCAATTAGACAGATGCGAATTGCATTAGCAAAAGCTGAACGAGCCAATCATGATGGCGCGGTAAAGAGTTCCACGGAGTTAATTTTAGATGCTCTAACTTCACCAAGTATTGATATCCAATGGGAGCAAGCTGCGCCACTGAAAAGATTAAATGACTTAATCGCCCTAGCTAATAAGTCTTTAAAGAGTAAAGCGGATATCTCCGATCTACTTTGGGCTATTTGGAGCAATGCGAAGAATCAAGAGGGTGAGCTAATCTCACAAAGCTGGCGAGATACAGCTCTTGCCGGTGGCATGAATGGCGCAATTGCAGATGCAAATCTGGATGCGGTAATTCAATTATTTGAAGTGGCCCGCAGGTTCAGTGAGCGAATGCCGGGTGCTAAACCACAATTATTTATTAACCAATTACTAGGTGAGAAAATATTAAGTGATGCGATCACTGCAACTGCCCAACGCAATGAGGTAGTAAAGGTACTCACCGTACACAGCGCAAAGGGGCAACAATGGGAGCTTGTTGCATTAGCTGGAATGCAAGAAGGAGTTTGGCCAAATTTAAAACAACGCGGATCACTACTTGGAAGTGAGCGATTAGTTGAAATCTTTCGCCATGGCATTAGCAACCCACAAGAGCTAGAGGCGATTTCAGCAAGTGGTTTATTAGAGGATGAGGCGCGCCTATTAAATGTTGCTACAACTCGCGCAACACAGCGGTTGTTAATAACGGCTGTGCAACAAGAAGATAATGAGCCATCACGATACTTTATTAAATTTGCTGGTGAAGATATCGCCTTCACTGAGCCACAGCGCGCAATTACACAGACAGCACTTGTGGCAGAGCTTAGAAGAATTATCAGTAGCTCTGATGATTTAGCCCAAAGAGAATTTGCAGCGAGAGCTTTAAAAACACTTGCCGAAAGTGGTGCACGAAATGCTGATCCACGAAATTGGCTGGGCGCACTTGCGATTTCAGATGAGTCACCTGTTGTGCAAGATAATGAGCAGCTGCGAATCTCACCAAGTTATTTAGAAAGCTTTGATCAATGTGGCGTTAAGTGGATGCTTGAGCGAAGTGGTGGCCGAGATAGTGATTCAACTGCTCAAGTATTAGGAAGTGCAATACACGTATTAGCCGCTCAGTTTAAGGATGATCCCGCTCTTTCAGTTGATCAATTACAAGATCGGCTAAAAGGTGCTTGGTCTTTAATTGATATGAACAAAGGTTGGATCAAAGATTATGAGTACCGCAGGGCATCAAATATGTTGCATAAATTCTTTTCCTGGCAACTGGCAAATAAAAATAAGTTAGTTGATGTTGAACGACGATTTGAGTTCATGCTGGGCAGTGCAAAGGTGACTGGCTCAATTGATCGATTAGAGCTAACGGCTGAGAATAAGTTTTATATTGTTGATTTAAAGACTGGCCAAAGTGCGATTTCTGGTGAGGATGTTAAAACAAATAAACAGTTACAGGTCTATCAATTAGCGGTGGTAGAAAATGGTTTTGAGCCAAAGCTTGAGAGTAATGAAGTAGCCGGCGCAGAGCTTCTTTTTGTAGGAGATCAAAAAACTAAAAGTGCATCGATTCGCCCACAAGAGCCCATTGATGCAGATTTAGTGCGAAGTGAATTAATCACTTCAGCAACTGGAATGAGTGCTGGAATCTTTACTGCAAAGATCAATGAACGTTGTCGCTCTTGTTCACTTAAATTAGCTTGTCCGATACAGCCACAAGGTCGGCGGGTGATTGAATGATTTCAGCTCTTGAGATCGCCAAAAGAATTCAGGCAGTAGATGCAACCTTTATCGCACCTTCTGAAGAACAAATACCAATAATTCAGGCACCACTTGCACCCGCAGTTGTGATCGCCGGCGCCGGCTCTGGCAAAACTGAAACTATGAGTCAGCGAGTTTTGTACTTAGTCGCCAACTCATTAATCACACCTGATCAATTACTAGGACTTACCTTCACTCGTAAATCAGCTGGAGATTTGGCTAAACGAATTCGCAAACGACTGCGTCAATTAAAAGCAGCAGGTTTACTTCCAGATTCAATTGATGACTCTGATTTAACCGTTTCTACCTATCACTCATACGCCGGTCGAGTCTTAGCTGATCATGCAATTCGAATTGGTGTTGATGCCAGCGCTGATCCAATTGGCGAGGCCGCTGCATGGCAGATTGCATTTGAAGAAGTATCTCGATTTGCTGGTAGTGATATCCAAATTAATGGCTCACCTAAATCAGTGGTTGAAGAGGTAATGGATCTTTCAACTCAGTTAGCCGAGAATAATAAAACAGCTGCAGATATTGAAGAGTTTAGTTACAAACTTCTTGATCAATTAGCACAGTTAACTGAAAAGGCGACTATTCCGGTAAATGAATTTCGAGATGAGATCCAGCAAAGATTAGCAATTCTGCCGATTGTGGCAGTATTTGATGAACGCCGCCGAGAACAAGGCTTGTTAACCTTTAATGATCATATGTCGATGGCAGCACAGCTTGTAACGCAATCAAAGGCTCTTCATAATGATGATATTGGTTTACTAGAGCGGGCAAAATACAAGGTAGTTCTTTTAGATGAGTATCAAGATACCTCTTTTAATCAGATCAATTTCCTTTCCAATTTATTTGGCAATAACCATCCAGTAACTGCTGTTGGTGATCCCAACCAAGCAATTTATGGCTGGCGCAGCGCTAGCTCTGAAACCTTAGATACCTTTGCTAAATCTTTTAATTCAGATGCAACCCGCTACACACTTCTGACTACCTTTCGAAATGATCAATCAATTCTTGAGATTGCAAATGTAATGATTGATCAAATTGCGTTGGAGAGCGCTAATTTATCGCCAACCTCTTCTACGGCCACGGCAGTTACTAGAAAAACTGTAGATAAGTTAATGGCTAGTAAGTTAGCAAAAAATGGTGAGGTAATTTGCGGTATTTATGAAACTCAAAGCCAAGAAGGGCAAGCGATCGCTGAATACTTTGCTAAGTATTGGTTTGATCCAAAGCGGTTGTCACAACCAGAAGCTGAGCGATCAACATTTGCTGTCTTAGTTCGGGCCCGTACACAGATAGATGCAATTCAAAGCGCACTTGCGGATAAAAATATTCCTACCGATGTACTTGGCGTTGGCGGCTTAGTACACATCCCAGAGGTGGCAGATATCATCGCATTGCTGCGCACATTAACCATGCCAGATTCTGGAACTGCGCTGATGCGTATATTAACTGGCCCACATCTAGCACTCGGCGCACGAGATTTAATGGCACTAGGTGCGCTAACTAGAAAGTATGCAAATGAAAATGATAATTCGCGCGGCAAAGAGCTAGCTGATGCTTTAACCACTGATCAATTACAGATTGCCACCGCTGATGAGTTTGCTGCTGGTTCAATTATTGAAACACTTGAATTATTAATCACACTTTCACCAAAGGAGTTAAAGCACTACACAGCAACTCCTGAATTAAGTGAGATCGCTTTAACCAGATTGCGCCAGTTCGCAATAAACCTTCGCCAATTGCGAAGATCAATATCTGGCTCAATCACCGACGCCTTACTTGCAGCCGAGCACTTTCTATCATTAGATACTGAAGTTTTGTTAAGAAGTGGTTGGAAAAATGGCAGAAAAGATTTAGATAGATTCTTAGATGAAGCGCAGAAGTTTGGAAAAAATGGCGGCACTTTAACCGGATTCTTGCAGTGGTTAAAGATTGCTGAAGATGCCGAAGGTGGTTTAAAACCAGCTGAAGTTGATGTTCGAAGTGATGTTGTCCAGATTTTAACGGTGCATGCAGCAAAGGGTGCAGAGTGGGATTTTGTTGCAGTACCGGGCCTGGCAGAGCGCAACTTTCCTAATACAGGCCGTAAATCAGATAGTTGGATTAAAAATGCGGGCTCTATTCCAGTGAGTATGCGTGGTGATTACTCACAACTACCAAGTATTAATTTTGGAAATTTTACTACTAATAAGAACTTAAAGGATGGCCTCGACAGATTTAATGACGAGTGGAAAGCCCGTAAATCCATTGAGGAGATGCGACTTGCCTATGTTGCATTTACTCGAGCTAAACATGGCCTGCTGCTTTCAACCTCACATTTTAGAAATGGTGAAAACGCAGTTGCACCAAGTAAGTTGTATTTAATCTGCGCTCAGCACCTACCAAACATTGTTGGTGCAACAGTTTTAACAGATACACCAATTCCAGATGGCAAAAATCCACTTATTGAAAATCCCATCACCGGCACTTGGCCAGATAAAAGCTCACGGTATGAACTTAAAGCCGCCCAGGTTAGGGAGCAGGCAAAATTACTTTTAAATACAACTGCTTTTACTAATGCTGAACTTGATGCACAAAACTTAATCAAATTTGAAGATAAGAATCTGGTCAGTGATTTGCAAGCAGTAGTTAATGAGCTAAATAATAGATCTGAATTAAGTAATGTTTTCTTGCCCACTCGATTATCTGTTTCAACACTGCTTTATTTAAAGTTAGATCCAGATGAGTTAGCACTTCGCCTTCGCCGGCCGATGCCAAATCACATTGATAAATTTGCTCGGCGTGGTACACAGTTTCACCTTTGGTTGGAAGAACAATTTAAAGCGGATGCATTGCACTCATCGGAAGAGGTTTTTTACGGTGATTTAGATTCCAACTCAGAGCTCTACGACGCCCCAATTCAAGAGTTGCAAAAAGCGTGGCAGCAGAGCCCGTGGGCAGATCGAAAACCAGTTGGGGTAGAAGTTGGCTTTGAAACGGTTATTGCAGGAGTTGTAATTCGTGGCCGGATAGATGCAGTTTATGAAATTACACCTGGAAAATATGAGGTAGTCGATTGGAAGACTGGCAAAGTTAAAAGCGGGGATGATCTCTCGGTTGCAGCGCTTCAACTTGCCATGTATCGACTTGCATTTTCAAAACTAAATAATCTGGAGCTAGCAAATGTTAGTGCTGCCTTTCACTATGTGGCACAAAATGAAACTGTTAGACCAACTGATCTGATGGATGAATCAGAGTTAATCCAGATAATTTCTGCCATACCCCAACTTCAATCAGATCTTAATTAAATGATATTTCAGCACCAATTGGTAGATGATCAGATAATTTAAGCGTTGAAATTCTCGGTAGGGCCTGCAACTTAAAGTTAACTAAATCCTCAGATTTACAAAGCAGGTAATCAAATTGAATTCCTGGCTTCCAACTTGGGTAGGTATTTTGTTTTACTAAAGAGTGCCAACTACCAGTTAAAGCAGCAAGATTTTGCGGCAGGTTAGCGGGCAGATTTAGATCACCAATTAATAAGTTATGACCTGGTACTTTCCCTACATACTTTGCCAATTTATTGAGTTGGAAGATGTTTACACCTGGCACAAATGAGAGGTGAGTATTAGTAATAGTTAAACCGTTCTCAAGTTCGGCCGTAATAGCTACGCGAGGTTCATCCTTGATATAGATTAATTTGACTCCCTTAACTTTTTCAGCTGAATCAGCCGCACTCTTTGGAATCGCAAGTGGCATACCAACTAAAGAGCGCCCCAGCTCTTTTACATAAATATTTTTTACTCTTTGATTTGTGACAAAACCAATGCCGTAACTTGGCGTATTCGCAATTGATTTATTAAGAGCCAAATCGGTATCTTGATTGATTAAGCCACTGGCTAGATCCTCTACTTTTCTCCAACTAGCACCAGGTGTGCCAAAGATTGCAGGCAGAAAACTCCAATATTTAAAATCTAAAGCCGCGGCAATCACTTGAGTTTGATTAATATTTCCAGATCTAGGTTGCATAAAATCAACCTCTTGCAAGCCAAGAAAATCAGGTTTTAATTTCGCACCGATCTCAGTTGCAGCGTTTTCTAAATTACTTCGCCATTGCGTCAAACTTAAATTTGGAGATGGCGGAATCTGCTCACCATGCAGGAGATTCCATGAGGTGATTCTCAACTTTTGAGCGGGCAGGACAACCATGAAGACAGGCTAGTAGGGTCGGGCAGTGATGAGAGCCAGTACGCCAAATAACCAGATTAAGTTGCCACTTTCAATGGCTGAGGTTGACCGTGCTGCCCACCTTCGTACCGATGAAACCTATTTAAAAAATGCATGGAAGAGCGGCTTAGTTTTACAGTTTAACGATGAGAAATTTCTTAGCGAAGATCAACAATTAAAATTTACTACCGGGGATCAGTTAGGTGACTACAAACCAGAAAGTGATTACTTTCTTGGAATTAACAAGTTGGCTAATGGTTTAGTTGAAAATTTCTTCATTAGAAATCTGAGTGTAGTTAAATCAACGATTGATCCAGAGCAGAATTTAGAGCCACAGGCATCACCTGAGAGTGTGGATTCGAATTTAAAAACACTTCGTGAGATTGGTGCCTTCTTATCACCACGCGATATCGGCTTAGCGGTCCATGCACAAGGTTTAGCTAACTGGCATAAAAAGCACACTCGATGTTCGCAGTGTGGAGCTGCTACAACTGTAATTTCTGGCGGCTCAGTACGTAAGTGCTTAATAGATGAGAGTGAGCACTATCCCCGTACTGATAGCGCAATCATTGTTTTAGTAAAAGATGATCAAGATCGAGTATTACTTGGTCGGCAAAAGGTTTGGCCAAAAAATAGATTCTCCACCTTCGCTGGTTTTGTTGAGCCAGGTGAATCATTTGAGCATTGTGTAGTGCGTGAAGTTTTTGAGGAGGCTGGGGTAGCCTTAAGTAAAATTAATTATTTAGGTTCGCAGCCCTGGCCATTCCCGTCATCCTTAATGATCGCCTTTGAAGCAATTACAACAAATCCAGCCGCTGCCAGACCAGATGGTGATGAGATTGAAGAGATTCGTTGGTACTCACGAGCAGATATGAAAACGGCAATTGCAAATAAAACTCTGATTTTGCCTCTTGAGATTAGCGTTGCTCGACAGATGATTAACTCTTGGTATGGCGAGGCTGCAGCTTTTGAATTAAAGGGCAATGAGTCATGGCGATAGCTAATGATCAAATATTAAATGGTCTAGACCCAGATCAATTAGCGGTTGTAACAGCAATCCGTGGACCAGTATGTGTAATTGCCGGAGCCGGAACTGGTAAAACACGAGTAATTACAAATCGAATTGCTTATGCAATTAACGCAGGTGTTACCGATCCAACAAAGGTATTGGCATTAACTTTTACCGCACGCGCAGCTGGTGAGATGCGGGCCCGACTTCGAACTCTTGGTGTGCCAAATGTAGCGGCGAGAACTTTTCACTCTGCAGCGCTAAAACAACTGCTTTACTTTTGGCCATACTCATTTGGTGGACAATTTCCAAAATTATTAACGACAAAATCTAGTTTTATTTCACAAGCAATTGAGCGAGCTGAAATTGCCATTCCAGCACAGGCCGCCTCACTCAGAGAGCTAGCTAGTGAGATTGAGTGGGCTAAAGTTTTAGAAATTTCACCTGATACTTATCAAGAGGCGGCTATTGCAGCAAGTAGAAGTGTGCGATTGCCAAATAGTAAAAGTGGGTCTGAAAATTTAGAGATCGTAGCTAAGGTTTATGAAGCTTATGAATCATTAAAAAAACAGGAGCGCGCTTTAGATTTTGAGGATATTTTGTTGCTAACAGTTGGCATGCTCGAGGAGGATCGCGGTGTTCGTGAGCGAGTACGTGATCAATACCGATTCTTTACCGTTGATGAATATCAGGATGTTTCACCCTTACAGCAAAGATTGCTAAATCTATGGC
>JBIIXT010000085.1:0-2896 GCA_044347205.1 Candidatus Nanopelagicus sp.
TTGTGCAATATTGCGCAATTGCGCTAATTGAGCAGTATCACCAAAAGTAGCATTATTTGTCTGCACAACTAATATGTCAGAATTCAATTCATCTCTGTAAACATCATTTAGTAGTTCATAGCATATTAAAGTTTCAAAGGACGAATTTTCCGTTTTGAAAATTACTCGCTCGGAGCCGGCAGAGAAATCAGAAACACTAACGGCAAGATTTGAGAATTTACTTACCAAATTTCGAAGCGGAATGTACTCCCCAAATGGCGTTAGATAACGTTTGGTATAAACCCTTTCGATATCTGGATTAAACAAAATGGATACATTCTCCAAAGATCCCGACCTTCTTGAAATTCCACCAACTAAAATAGGAGTTTCTAAGTTTCTGGATAGTTCAATAAGCTCGGCCATCACTTTATTATTCTTGAAAATATCTATGTCGACAGCATTCTCCGGCCAAATAATCAGATCCACGCTATTAGGCCTGATGTTTAATTTACTTTGCTTTAGATGATTTTGATAAACTTCAGTTGGCTTAGCATTAAAAGATAAACCTAACTTTGATACTCCCCCTTGCACTAGGGCAATCTTGATCTGATTTCCTTTGGCTAATTCAAGCGGTATCGAGTTGATTGCAACTAAGAAGATAAGCAGGATGGAAATATATTTAATCTTTCGTAGGCTAGCAGTGAGTGCAATAAGAAAAGCAACTCCTGCAACTCCAAGAATTGGATAAAGATCTGCAAACGGTGATCCAACTTGTGTGAAGCCCAATCTACTCCAACCAAAACCAGTAAAAGGAATAGTTCGCATTAAAGTTTCACTCAACACTAAAGATGTTGCAAAAATAATTGGATTGGTAGAACTTCGCTGCCTACTTATAAGTGCTAGCGGAATAAAGAACAAGGCTTGCATAAGGCATAAGGCAAGCCAAGGAATGTTTCCCACATAAACACCTGTCCAATGCTGGGCGGGAAGTAAAATTCCTAGTCCAAAAAAATACGCTATAGATAGGCGCTCGATTGGAAAAGACTTAATCAGAAGTTCAAAGAGTGCCCAAAGTGCTAGAAATGGTGCAATCCATAAGGAAAATGGTGCAAAACCTAAACTTGCGATGCCACCAATTAATAACGGCAGAAATACTCTCTTAAGTATTTTCAAATTAACTCCAGCGCAACGCGGAAAGTAGTCGATCAATACTTGAACCAAGTCCATATTCACTTTGTAGATCCAAAATCTTTGATAATGATGCTGGTTTAACAGGGGTGTTCATCGACATATCTGGAACTGGGACATCAGTTGCGCAATGCACTAATTTTGGAGCAATTTTTGCGTACTCAAGACTTTCATTAATTTTCTTAATTAAGTTCTTGGGTAATTTGTCATCAGCGCTTCTAGCGGCAGCAACAACAGCTTCCATGCTTTCAAAATTGTTGGCTATCAATGCCGCACCCACTTCACCAATTCCCCTTAAACCAGGTAAGCCATCTGAAGCATCCCCTCGAATCATTGCAAATAGCGCATATCTATCGCCAGGAATTCCGTATTTCTTGCTGATCCAATCTGCATCAACTAAATCGTGATTACTTAATCCCTTAGCTAGATAAGCAATTTTCACATCTTTTTGATCATCAACTAATTGAAAAAGATCTCGATCACCAGTCACAACTCGAATCGGACCAGATTGTGTTTTTGTTAGAGTAGCAATCACGTCATCAGCCTCGTAATCATCAACACCCAGAGTGGCAAAACCAAATGCATCTAAAACGTCTAGAAGGATTGGAATTTGAGGTGAGAGTGTATCTGGCTCCTCTTCTTCACCAGAATCATCAACTCGATTTAATTTATATCCAGGAAATAGTTCAACTCGCCAACTTGGGCGCCAATCGCCTTCCAAGCACGCGACAAATCTATTTGGTGAGTACTGAATGATTAACTTAGATGTCATATCAAGAAAACCTTTTACGGCATTAATAGGTAATCCGGTCGGTGAAAGCAATGTGTCAGGCATGCCAAAATAGGCTCGATACCAAAGTGATGCGCTATCTAATAAAAGTAAGCTCAAACTGTTGCTCCTGCATATATAACCACTCCTCGATCAATCTTACTTAAAGCTTGATCAATTAAAGGTTCTAACTCAAAAGCTGCCCCTCTTAACTGACGAAGAAGATCCACAATTTGCTTCATATTTCTTACAAAATCACCAACTGTTAAATCATTATCCTTTAATACTGCAGTTAATGAGTTTCCACTCGCCCATCTTTGCGCAGCCCAACTGAAGCCAAAATCAGGAGCACGCATAGGTTCAAGGTTGTGATCATTTTCAATTTCATATATACGACCATATATTTTCGAGATCTTTCCTAACGCAATGGCTACCTCGCCACGAGGAACCTTTGCTGCTTCATCACTTCGAGATTCGTAAATAAAGCAGGAAATTACAGCCACTAAATCAACTGCCGATAATTGATTAAAGACTCCTTCGCGAACACTCTCGGATATTAATAGATCTGTTTCCCCATAGATTTTCGCAAGCATTCGTCCAGGAGTCGCTACTTCACCATTTGAAATGTAACCAAGCTGATCCAATACAATCTGAATTCGGTCAAAGCGACGGGCTATTACGTTTGTTCTCGAATTGATTCGCTCTGTTAATCCATCAATTTCTCGCTGTAATCGATGTCCTCTCTCGGAGAATCTTGCGTGATTTTCTCTATCTGGACATGCGTGAGATGAGTGATTTCGCAATCTTTTTCGGATTGAAGCTATCTCTTCCTCTGCATCAATTCGACGACGCCGATCACGTTTAGAAACAACCTCTAGTTTCTTAATGTCAGCTCGCATTTGGGCGTAATCCAGGAAATCTCCAAGGTGACAGACACTCTCTTTAAATAACTCATCTCGA
>JBIIXT010000031.1:0-10517 GCA_044347205.1 Candidatus Nanopelagicus sp.
GTTTGCGCATTATCTACTACAACTACTGAACCTAAATTTAAAACTACGCCGATATCTGCAATCTTTAGTGCACCCATCGCATTTTGCTCAACAAGGACAACTGTTAAACCCATCTCAGTTGATAATCCTTTGATTGTTTGAAAAATCTGCTCAATTATTAATGGTGCTAATCCTAAGGATGGCTCATCTAATAAAAGTAATTTAGGTCTAGCAACTAATGCACGACCAATTGCAAGCATCTGTCGTTCACCGCCAGATAATGAACCAGCACTTTGCTGCAGGCGCTCACCGAGCCGAGGAAATAAATCAAGTACCTCTTGCGTAGCTTTTGCAACATCTTTTTTATCTCTTTGCCATAAACCAGCCAAGGCCAGATTATCTTTAACTGATAATTCAGAAATAACTGATTTGCCATCTGAGACATGCATAATTCCAGTGCGGGCTAAGTTTTCTGGTCGAGCATTTAAAATAGATTTACCATTCCAACTAGCGCTACCGTTTTTAACATCTTTTAAGCCAGATAAGGCGCGAAGTAAAGTGGTCTTACCGGCACCATTAGAGCCGATAATTGCAGTTAGTTTTCCTCTTGGCGCAATAAAAGAGAGATTATTGATAGCCCGGATTGCCCCATGATCAACGGTTAAATTATTAACAATTAAGCCGTTCAATTGTTTACTCCTAGATAGGCAGCGATTACCGCTGGATCATTGCGTACTGTTTCAACACTGCCACTTGAAATTACCTCACCAAAATTTAAGACGTAAAGTCGATCACAAACTGACATCACAACATCCATATGGTGTTCAACTAAGAGCACTGAACAATTAGAGGCAAGGTTATGAATTAAGCCATTCATCCACTCGATATCTTGGGCACCTAGGCCACCAGCAGGCTCATCTAATAAGAGAATTTTGGGTTCACTAACAAGGGCCCGAGCGATAGCAACTCGTTTAGTTACGGGGTATGGAAGTGAATCTGCCCTGCGGTTTGCAATCCCGGATGCATAAACTCGCTCAAGTGCGGTCATTGCCTGATCACGTAAGCGCTTTTCATCACGGCCACCTAAACCTAGTGCGCTACTAATTAGGCCACTCTTTGCAGATTTACTTGCACCGATCATGACGTTCTCTAAAACTGTTAGCTCTGGAAATAATCCAACACCTTGAAGTGTGCGAGCGATTCCTAAATCAATTAACTGATGGGGTTTTGGCCATTTATGACTCTTGCCATTTATCTCTAGCTCACCGCTATCGACTCCGACGATGCCACTTAGTGCGTTAAACAAAGTTGTTTTGCCAGCGCCATTTGGACCAATTAATCCAACTACCTCATTGATGTGTAAATCTAAGTAAACATCAGAGAGTGCTTTTAGCCCGCCAAATGAGACGGAGAGATTTTTGATCGAAAGCAGATCAGAGCTATTACCCACGAGGGTAGATTCTAGGCACGCGTTGGCCGATTCGGGTAACTATCTCATAATTAATTGTGCCCCCCGCGCTTGCCCATTCATCAACTGTGTATTCACCGAGGCTGCCATCACCAAAAATTACAACCTCATCCCCAGTTTTTGCAGTTGAACTGGCGCCAAGATCTACCACAAATTGATCCATAGAAACTCGACCCAATAATGGTGCGCGTTTACCCGCAACAAAGACGCCAGCTAAATTATTAGTATTGCGTGGAATTCCATCGGCATATCCCATTGCGACAACACCAATTTTTGTATCTTTAGCTACCGTTACAGTTCCACCGTAACCAACTTGAGCCCCGCTTTCAACATCTTTTACCAAGTGCAATTTGGCTTTTAATTTCATCGCTGGCTTTAATTTTAATTCACTAGAACTTCCCATGGTATTTATATCTGGTGATAATCCATACAAACCGATACCCCAGCGCACAATGTTTTTAATCGCATCCTTATTTGTTAGCGCCGCTGCAGAGTTAGCAATATGTATAAATTGTGGATTGACTCCTTGCGAAATCAAAATTGCTAATCGCTTATGAAAAGTGTCTAATTGTTGTTGATTAAAAGCTTGATCTGGTTCATCAGCTCTAGCAAAGTGAGACCACAAACCAATTACTTCAATACCATTATCTTTAACCGCCTTAGCAATCACGGCAACGAATTCTGGCCAATCACTTCGCACGCCGCCGCGAGTCATTCCGGTATCAACTTCTAGATGAACGCGTGGCACAATATTTGCCGCTCGGCCAGCATCAATTACCTCTTCAAGTAATTCAATGGATGAAATTGATAGATCTATATTGTTCTTAACCGCAGTTTTTAAATCTTCACCAAGGGGTGTGAGCCAGCAGATTAATGGTGCTTTAACTCCGCCAGCGCGAAGTGCAATACCTTCCTCCAAAAGGGCCGTGCCTAACCAATCTGCTCCGGCAGCAACTGCAGCCTTTGCAACTGGGATTAAGCCATGACCATATGCATCTGCTTTAACAACAGCTAGAACTTGAGCAGAAGTTTTAGCTTTGATTAATCTTAAGTTTTGCGCAATGGCTAACAGATCGACTTCAACAACGGCGCGTGACATGAAATAACCCTATCTCTTACCTTTATGAAGGTTGTCGCTCAGAAGCAATGCTTCGATCAACGGCAATGATTCCGACCAATAACGCTGCGCCGATAAACAAGCCACCGAGTAGATCTGAGAACCAGTGGGTATTTCGGTAAAGAGAGACTAAGCAGACCGCCACAGTAATTACGCAAACTAGCCAGGTTAATCTAAAGCCTTCAAATGGTCCCTTGTGTGAGTAGCGAAAAATTAAATAGGCAAAAATTCCCCAGGTAAGAATTGCATTGGCAGCATGCCCGCTTGGATAAGAAAGTCCACTATCTGTAAAGAATAGATCAAAACCAGAGTGTGGTTTAGTGCGCCCAAAAAGTAATTTAGATGCACCAACAAATAGATTAAGCAATAAGAGCGAGAGCAATGAAAGATTTATAGGACGCCATGATTTATAACGGCGACTAATTAGGGCAGCAGTGATCAGAAGTATGATCGCAGTAACACTGCGTAAGCCAAGATCGTCAATTAAAATAATAAATAATGGTGTTGAATCGGGTGAGACCAAGAGGATATCTCGTTCAAAGATCCATTCATCTAATCGTCGTAGCCATCCATTTGCTAATACTTGTTGTGTAATTAATCCATAAATTGCTAGAAAAACCATCGCATATTTGATAGCTGCATTCTTCTGCTTCTTTCTTACCTCTGGCATTTAAGTTTATTTACTCAACCGTTACAGACTTTGCTAGATTTCTTGGTTGATCAACATCATTGCCCCGCGCAATTGCCATTTCATATGCAATTACCTGCAATGGAACTACTGAAAGTACTGGCTGTAGAAATTCATGAACTAGTGGAATACGAATTAAATGATCCGCACTCTTAAATTCAAACTCACTAATTGCGATTACTACCGCACCTCTTGCTTTCACCTCTTGAATGTTGCTAGCCATCTTCTCGGCCAAAACAGAGTTTTCTGGTGGCATGAGTGCAACGACTGGAGTTCCAGTATCAATTAATGCAATTGGTCCATGCTTTAACTCACCACCAGCAAATCCCTCAGCATGCATATACGCCAACTCTTTTAACTTTAGCGCCCCTTCTAATGCCGTTGGATATCCAACATGTCTGCCTAAAAATAGGATTGATTGTGAATCCTTAAGTGTCCTAGTTAATTCACGAAGTGGCTCTACCGTCTCAAGTACCTGCTCTACCTTTGCTGGTAACTCCGATAGCTCATCAATTATTTCCTTAAGCAATTTTTTCTTAATAACCTTTAACTGCTTACCAATTTCCAATCCAATTAAATACATCGCGATAAGTTGGGTTGCAAAGGCTTTAGTTGAAGCAACAGCAATCTCTGGGCCGGCGTGGGTATAAAGCACCGCATCTGATTCACGTGGAATTGTTGAACCATTTGTATTACAGACTGAAAATATAGTTGCGCCCTTTTCTTTGGCATAGCGCATAGCCATCAAGGTATCCATCGTTTCACCAGATTGTGAGATCGGAATTACTAATGTTTTTTTATCAATACTTGGCTGGCGGTAGCGGTACTCAGATGCCAGTTCCACGTCCACTGCAATGCCTGACCATTTTTCGATTGCATACTTACCAACTAAACCCGCGTTATATGCCGTACCACAAGCAACAATCACGATCTTATTAAATTTTTTAAATTTTAACTTAACATCAAGGCCATCTAATCGACCAATTAATGTATCGGCAATTGCCTTTGGTTGTTCATAAATTTCTTTTAACATGAAGTGTGGATATCCCCCGCGCTCTGCAGCGCTGGCATCCCATGAAATCTCATATTGCTTTGGCTTCATAACCTTGCCTGATAAATCAGTTACGACTACACCTTGCGGTGAGATTTCAACTATTTGATCTTGATCTAATTCGAGTGCAATTTTGGTATGTGAAATAAATGCCGAAACATCTGATGCTAGAAAGTTCTCACCATCTCCTACGCCTACTACCAGTGGTGAGTTACGCCTAGCGCCAACAATTACATTTGGGTTATCAGAGTGCAACGCTAATAATGTAAAAGAGCCACGCAATTGTTTACAAACATCTCGCATTGCAGCTGCTAAATCTCCGCTGTGTAATTTGCGAGCATCACTTAATAAATGCACAACTGACTCAGTATCAGTCTCTGATTTAAATTTATGACCACGTTTTTCAAGTTCAGTTCGAAGCTCTATATAGTTTTCAATAATTCCATTGTGAATTAAAGCTAATTTTCCTTCATTATCTAAATGTGGATGGGCATTAGTATCTGTTGGCCCACCGTGGGTTGCCCAACGCGTATGTCCAATACCACTTGTTGTTACTGGAGTATTTTTCAGTGCCTCTTCAAGATTAATTAATTTTCCGGCACGCTTTTCTATAAATAATGGTTTGCCAATTTGAGTTGGTAGTGCAATTCCTGCAGAGTCATAGCCCCGATACTCAAGGTGACGTAATCCATCAATGACTGGCTTAAGGGCCGAACTCTTTCCGGTGTAGCCAACAATGCCGCACATTTGTAAAGCTCCTTAAAAGAATTACTTGAGTTCTAATCTTACTAGTTCAGCGATTGAATCTGCGATCTTCTGCGCAGTTTGCATCTCTTTTGCTTCGACCATAACTCGAATTAATGATTCAGTGCCAGATGCTCGAACCAAGATTCGACCATTGCTTCCTAAACTTTTCTCTTGTTCTGCAATGTAATCACTAATTTTAGTTGATGCAGCTAACTTCTCTCGCTTTACACCTTTTACGTTGATTAATACTTGTGGATACTTCTGCATCTTTGATGCAAGTTCACTTAGAGATTTCTTAGATTTTGCTACAACCTGCATAACTTGCAGCGCAGTTAATAAACCATCGCCAGTATTTGAGAATTCTCGCAAAATAACATGGCCAGATTGCTCACCGCCCAAGGAGTAATTATTAACCAGCATATTTTCTAAAACATAGCGGTCACCGACCGCAGTTTTCACCACCGCAATTCCATCTGACTCCATGGCATTAACAAAACCTAGGTTGCTCATGACAGTACCTACTACAGTTTTTTTATTTAGTTTATTCTCTGCCTGCAGAGCACTTGCTAAAATCATTAATATGTAATCACCATCGATAATTTCACCTTTGTGATCAATTAATAAACAACGGTCGGCATCACCATCATGGGCCACTCCCAAATCAGCTCCAGATTTCTTCACCTCACTGATTAGATTCTCAAGGTGGGTAGATCCACAATTCTCATTAATATTCCAACCAGTTGGGGTTGCTGCAATAGCCGTCACCTTTGCGCCAGCTTTTTCATATGCAATTGGTGCAACAAATGAGGCCGCGCCATTTGCGCAATCAACTACTACTTTTAGGCCAGCTAAATCAGTATTAATTGTGGCCAAGAGGTGAGTTAAATACTTTTGCTTTGCTGAATCATCATTGATTATCCGGCCAACATCATTACCGGTTGGGCGATCCCAAGGCTCACCTAAATGGGCCTCAATTTGAGCTTCCACAGAATCGGCTAACTTATCTCCACCACGCGCGAAGAATTTAATTCCATTATCGGGCATTGGGTTATGGGATGCACTAATCATTACGCCAAGATCGGCGCCAGATTCTTTAACTAAATAAGAGATTGCTGGTGTTGGTAAAACACCAACGCGATAAACATCAACACCTGCGCTAGTTAAACCGGCAACAACTGCAGCTTCAAGAAAATCACCAGATGCACGAGAATCTTGTCCAACAATTGCTTTTGGTCGATGACCAGTGAATGCACCAATTTCACCAAGGATATGTGCAGCAGCAATGGCTAAATCAACAGCAAGTTCTGCAGTTAGATCTTTATTGGCAACACCTCGCACACCGTCGGTGCCGAAGAGGGCCATAGATTTAAGGAATGAAGTTAAATTAACGCTTGCTGTATTGAGAACGCTTACGGGCTTTCTTAAGTCCGTACTTCTTGCGTTCAATTACACGAGCATCACGAGTTAAGAAGCCAGCCTTCTTAAGTGAAGGACGGTTAGCATCAGTATCAATCTCATTTAATGCACGAGCTACGCCAAGACGAAGTGCACCAGCTTGGCCAGATGTTCCGCCACCTTGAATACGTGCAATTACATCATAAGTATTTTCAGCACCAATTGTGCGGAATGGTTCGGAGACTGCTTGTTGGTGAACCTTGTTTGGAAAGTAAACCTCTAGTGCTTTGCCATTTACAACCCAACGACCAGAACCTGGAACTAAGCGAACACGTGCAACTGCCTCTTTACGACGACCAACGCCACCACCAGGAGCGGTAATTGCTTTACGGTTTGTTGCTGCAGCAGGTGTGCTGGAGCTGTAAGAGGTTAGCTCTGCTTCGTTTTCAAGATTCTCGTTCGACATTTATCTCCTATATATATATTTCGCGATTTACTTGCTGATTTGTGAAACTTGGTTGAAAGCGAATGGTTGTGGGTTTTGTGCCGCGTGTGGATGCTCAGCACCTGCATAAACCTTTAACTTAGTAATTGCAGCGCGACCAACATGATTCTTTGGCAACATGCCACGAATCGCTTTTTCTACAGCGCGAGTTGGAAACTTCTCAAATAGATCTGCGTAAACAGTTGAAGTCATACCACCTGGATAACCAGAGTGTTGGTGAGCAAATTTTTGTGTGCTCTTTGAACCAGTAAGTGCAACCTTGTCAGCATTGATGATGACCACGAAGTCACCCATATCCATGTGAGGTGCAAAAGTTGTTTTATGTTTTCCGCGCAATAAAGTTGCAGCGTGTGTAGCAAGGCGACCAAGTACGACATCTTGTGCATCGATGATGTGCCAATTACGAGTGACATCACCGGCTTTAGGTGAAAAAGTGCGCACGAGGGTCTCGCTTTCTTAAGTAAGGATTGTCCCGAACCGGGTCATTTCCAGAAGCCGTAGATTACCTTCGACCACTGCATCGGGTCAAAACCGAGCCTGAAAAATCAGGATTCTGGCTCCTCGGAGGCGGTGCTATTCATGTAATTGTTGTAGCGGGTTAAATACTCAGATTCACTTGGGTATTCCACCTTAATTAAGGACAATCCCTTGGCTGGAAAGACATAACTATCTGGAATTCTTACCTTATCTTCTAATGTTTTTAGCATCCACTCTGGCTCAAATCTCTTCTCGCCCACACATACCGCAGCACCAACTAAGTTGCGCACCATGTTGTATCTAAATGATTCAGCTTTAATTATCCCTTCCACATAATTATTTTCATCACGGCGCCAATCAAATTGCAATAGCTTTCTGATGGTTGTGCCACCCTCTCGAAACTTACAATAAGCAAAAAAATCATGTTCGCCCAACAAAAGCTTGCTCCCGCGGTTCATTAGATCTATATCTAAATCGCGAAACCACTCTGCGCTGTCATAGCGATTTAGTGGCGGTGTAATTCGAGCACCATCAATAATTTTGTATCGGTATGTTCGAGCGCTAGCTGTAAATCTGGCATGAAAATTAACTGGAGCATATGAGGCAGATTTAATCCGAATATCCTCATCGAGCAATTGATTTAATCTAAAGGCTAGGTTTGAGATATCTGTTTTTTCTGGAATATCCACATGAATAACCTGGTGTTCGGCATGCACGCCAGCATCGGTTCGGCCAGCAACAATTGTATTGATCTGACTTTGCGTTAAAACTGATAATGCTTTTTCAATCTCTGCTTGGAGTGTGCGTTGATCGGGCTGCTTTGCCCAACCAGCAAAGTTTGTTCCATCATAGGAAAGATCAACTCTTAAACGAAGAAACCCACTCTCGGGATTGAGAGTGGGTTCTTTCATAATCTTTCTTAGCTTTTTAAGTTGGTAAATTACTCAGCTTTCGCTGCCGCTTTTTTCGCAACCTTTTTAGCTGGTGTTCCTGCTTCAACCATTTCGATCACTGCCATTGGCGCGTTATCACCTTTGCGTGGACCAATCTTTGTGATGCGGGTGTAACCACCTTCACGAGTTTCAAATCGCTTTGCAATATCGGTGAACAATGTATGCACAACTGATTTGCTTGAGATTCGAGTCATTACGCGACGACGTGCAGCAAGATCGCCCTTCTTTGCATGAGTGATTAAACGCTCTGCAAGCGGACGAAGACGCTTAGCCTTCGCTTCAGTAGTTGTTAACTTTCCTTTTTCGAAAAGTTGTGCGGCAAGTGTGCCCAGCAATAATTTCTCATGTGCTGGTCCACTTCCAAGGCGTGGGCCTTTAGCTGGCTTTGGCATTTGTCTCTCCTATGCTTCTTCCGCGTCGACAAGATCTTCTTCATGCTTGCCGTAGTTCGCGTGCTGAGTTGGATCAAATCCCGCTGGGCTATCTTTTAATTGCATCGCCATTGAAGCAAGTTTTGCTTTCACTTCATCAATAGATTTTGAACCAAAGTTACGGATATCCATTAGATCTGCCTCTGAACGAGAAAGTAACTCACCAACGGTGTGAATACCTTCGCGCTTTAAGCAGTTGTATGAACGCACTGTTAGATCAAGATCTTCAATAGGAAGTGCCATATCTGCAGCTAGTGCTGCATCTTGCATGGATGGTCCCATTTCAATACCTTCTGCGTTCACATTTAATTCACGAGCTAAACCAAATAGTTCAACCAGAGTTCTTCCAGCTGATGCCATGGCATCTCCTGGCTTGATTGAGCGCTTTGTTTCAACATCTAGAACTAGACGATCAAAGTCAGTACGTTGTTCAACACGAGTTGCCTCTACTTTGTAAGTAACTCGAAGAACTGGTGAATAAATTGAGTCAACTGGAATTCGGCCAATTTCTCCGCCAGCTTGTTTGTTTTGCACTGCAGTGATGTAACCACGGCCACGCTCAACAGTTAGCTCAATCTCAAACTTTGCTTTTGAGTTCAAAGTTGCGATGTGAAGCTCTGGATTGTGAACCTGTACTCCTGCTGGAGCTGCAACATCAGCACCTGTTACTACACCCTCGCCACTCTTGCGAATGTAAAGAAGTGATGGCTCATCATTATCTGAAGAGAGAACTAGGTTTTTGATGTTAAGAACGATCTCAGTTAGATCTTCCTTTACACCTTCAATTGTTGTGAACTCATGCAGAGCACCATTTACTCGGATACCAGTTACAGCTGCTCCTGGGATCGAAGATAAAAGTGTGCGGCGAAGAGAGTTACCAAGGGTGTAACCAAAACCTGGCTCAAGCGGTTCAATGATGAATCGAGAGCGGTATTCGTTTACTACTTCCTCAGTGAGGATGGGGCGTTGTGCAATCAGCACTATTTTCCTCCGTACGTCGTGGAAGACCCTCTATTTGATCTTCCGGTTTCTTTAACCGTTTACTGCTTTTAAATCTGTACTGCTGGTAAAACTGTAGAAATAAATTGATTACTTCGAGTAAAGCTCAACGATTAGTTGCTCTTGTACTTGAGTATCAATAATTGGGCGGGTTGGAATGCTGTGAACAAGAATTCTCATCTTTGAGCCCACAACCTCCATCCATGCTGGAACTGATTTTTCGCCAAGCTCAGCGCTTGCCACGATAAATGGTGTTGTATCTAGTGACTCTGGAACAACATCAATTACATCCATTGGTGTAACGCGGAATGAAGGAATGTTTACCTTCTTGCCGTTAACAATGAAGTGTCCGTGGCGCACTAATTGGCGTGCCATGTCGCGGCTCTTTGCAAAACCAGCGCGGAAAACAACATTGTCTAAGCGAGTTTCTAGAATTACTAGAAGGTTTTCACCAGTCTTACCTTGTAAGCGGTTTGCCTCTTCGTAGTAACCACGGAACTGCTTCTCAAGTACTCCGTAAATGCGAGCGCACTTCTGCTTCTCACGCATCTGTAGTAAGTACTCAGAATCCTTTGAACGTGCACGACCATGTTGTCCTGGTGGATATGGACGTGATTCGATCGGACATTTTGGTCCATCGCACTTAGAGCCCTTTAGGAAGAGCTTTACTTTTTCGCGACGGCAGCGTTTGCAATCTGCACCTGTAT
>JBIIXT010000086.1:0-2858 GCA_044347205.1 Candidatus Nanopelagicus sp.
TTTTTGTGAAAGCGCTACATTCTGTTGGATCACCACTTGCACCTGGCCAAGATGATGTTACCTGGCCATGTTCTAAGACAAAATATATTTCCCAATTTCCAGAGGAGCACATGATCTGGTCTTATGGATCCGGCTATGGTGGCAATGCATTATTAGGAAAGAAGTGTTACTCACTTCGAATCGCCTCTGTTATTGGTCGCGATGAAGGTTGGCTGGCTGAGCATATGTTGATCTTGAAGTTAACAAATCCAAAGGGCAAGGTGCACTACATAGCTGCAGCATTTCCATCGGCTTGTGGCAAAACAAATTTAGCGATGCTTGATCCAACAATTAAAGGTTGGCGGGTTGAAACTTTAGGTGATGACATCGCATGGATGCGCTTTGGTGAAGATGGGCGTTTGTATGCAATTAATCCTGAATTTGGATTCTTTGGAGTTGCACCCGGTACTGGCTGGAGCACGAATGCTAATGCGATGCGCACAGTTGAAAAAGGAAATTCAATTTTTACAAATGTTGCCTTAACCGATGATGGTGATATTTGGTGGGAGGGAATGACTGACACCCCTCCTGCGCATTTAACTGATTGGAAGAATCAGGATTGGACGCCAGAAAGTGGTGAACTTTCATCACATCCAAACTCCCGTTTTTGTACACCAGCTGCGCAATGTCCAATCATCGCGCCAGAATGGGAGTCACCAGATGGTGTTCCAATCTCTGCAATCTTCTTTGGTGGACGACGCAAAACAACTATTCCGTTAGTAATGCAATCACGGGATTGGAATCATGGCGTATTTATGGGCGCCACTCTCTCCTCCGAAACAACTGCTGCAGCAACGGGGGCAGTTGGTGTTGTTAGACGTGATCCATTTGCAATGTTGCCATTTATTGGTTACCACGTTGGCGATTACATTAAACATTGGATTGGAATTGGTAAGAAGACAAGTGCTGATAAATTGCCAAAGATTTTCTACGTTAATTGGTTCCGCCGTGCAAAAGATGGATCATTTTTATGGCCAGGTTATGGTGAGAATTCAAGAATTCTTAAGTGGGCAATCGAGCGAATCGAAGGTGAAGCAGATGCGATTGAGACTCCACTTGGTTTTGCTCCAGCTGCAGGATCTATTGATGTTGAAGGCTTAGCTGTTTCAACAGAGGCAATGACCGATGCACTTCATGTTGATAAGAGCGAGTGGCAGGCTGAGCTTCCATTAATTGATGAATGGTTTACCAAGATTGGCGATAAGTTGCCGAAGGAGATGGGTGTGGAGTTGGAGAGGCTGAAAAGTAATCTTAAGTAATTTACATATTCCCTAACAAACTTTTAATTACTTAACTACTGACATAACATAGTACGAAATATGAGTTGGATCTGTTTTTATTTTTTTAATTTTAGTAGATAAAACTTTAGGATAGTTAAATTTATCTGTAAGCATAGGCATAATTGTAAGTCGACAATTACCGGCTTTACTAATATTCAATACGCCGCCAATATCACCAGCAAAAGTTTGTGCTACATAGCAGGATTTGATTCGTGAATCTTGGTTATTCTCAGCTATATAGTAAACAGGGACTCCATTTTTGGTCAGGCGTGGCAACTTAAAGCTTTTCCCTTTTTTAGTAGAAGCTGGGAGATTCATTATTGAAAGTTCATCATTTAATTTTTTCGGTTTTATTTCACCGACAGGCGTTAGTAGCGTTGGAATATCTTCTTTAATTAAGATTTCAAAGACTGGATTATTTTCACCGTTCAAACCATCACTCAATCCAGTTTCATCAAATATTCGAACATTTCTTCCTTTAGGGGCAATTGAGCACGGCAAAACCACTCCTGAAATCTCTAAAACATTTGGATTGATTGAATTTGCGTTAGAACCTTTGTACCAAGATAACTCACTTCTATTCACATATCTTCCGTAAAGGGCGTGATCATAAATATTAGCTAAACAATAATTTTTAGAACTGGCTACCTCCATTGTTGCTTTATTCAGGCCAGGATTTCCCCCGGAGTAGTTAATTCTAAAAGTAACAACATCGCCTATTGAATAGGGTCCGCTCGAAACTTGTTCCACTGAGATTATCTTCGGAGGATTAGCATTATCAGCCTTAGATACAGGGGACATTACAAAAAAGAGTAATGAAATGCTTAAAGTTCCAGATAAAAGCTTCCTCATTTCTCAATTCTACACATTTCTCACACCTTTACTCATACTCTTTGAAGGAGTATTCACCAAGCAGGACTCGACTTGCCTATTTATTGTTACCTATCAACCGTAGGATTAACAGATGGAATCACTCGCCCTCCTAGTCTCCCTAATCATGATCATCATGTTGGCATCAGGGATTATTGCTTTGCTCTTAACCTTTCGAAAGACCAGGGCTATTTCAAATGTAACGGCCAAGCCGATGCAAAGAGTTATAACCCTTGTACTTGCTGGTATCTCATTATTTATTGGTTTGCAGATACTTACTCAAGTTAACTCAATTGGCGGACAAATTTTTGGTGGCATTGGAGTAACGACTGCATTAATAGCTTTTTACAGAGTGTTTAAAAAATAAGTGGAGGTGCCGGGAATTGAACCCGGGTCCTCTAGTAACTATCCAAGTCTTCTACGGGCGTAGTGCAATTATCGTTTTCTCAGTTCAAACTCTCACATGCACAAGTAGTTTACGAACTCAGTCACAGTTTTATTTCCCTATTAATCCCCGTAACATGATTAGAGGTAAGTTCTCTAGCGACGTTAGATCCAGAGGCGAGAACAAACTCTGGGTAACGGACATCAGAGCTAGCTTAGGCAGCTAGTTGATAATCAGCGGCAGTTTTACTTGCGCTTATATTTTGCCATGTTTTTGTGGTTAAC
>JBIIXT010000032.1:0-10291 GCA_044347205.1 Candidatus Nanopelagicus sp.
CGCTTAAATAGCTCTTTGGCTCGGATAGCGTTGTTTAAATAACCAATCATCGGAGTATTTGCTGATTCATAAAGGTTTTCAATTCCTAGGAACTCCTCAACCTTTGTAACGCCCTCTTCTAAAATACCAACGGTGCGCTTCTTTTCATCAACTTCATAATGAGCATTTCTATCTAATTTATTAACAATATTGGCAAACTCGAGATACCACTTAGTTGCCTTATCAGCAGGTCCGCTAATAATTAATGGTGTGCGGGCTTCATCAATTAAAATTGAGTCAACCTCATCCACTATCGCAAAATTATGCTCACGTTGCACACAATCTTGAAGTGACCATGCCATGTTATCGCGCAGGTAATCAAAACCAAATTCATTATTCGTGCCATATGTAATATCGCAATGGTATGCATCGCGTCGTTCTGCAGGTGACATGCTGGCAAGAATTACGCCAACTTTTAAACCAAGAAAACGGTGAACTCTTCCCATCCATTCGCTATCTCGCTCAGCTAAGTAATCATTTACCGTAACAATATGAACACCTTTGCCGGTTAAAGCATTTAAATAAGCTGGCAAGGTTGAAACTAAAGTTTTACCTTCACCTGTGCGCATCTCTGCAATATTTCCACGGTGAAGTGCAGCGCCACCCATTAATTGAACATCATAATGACGTTGCCCCAGAGTTCGCTTTGCAGCTTCGCGAACAGTTGCAAAAGCCTCTGGTAATAAATCATCTAAAGATTCACCGTTATTAAATCTAGTTCTAAATAGATCTGTTTGGCCGCGTAATTGTTCATCAGATAATTCAGAGATCTTTGTTTCAAACTCATTTACCTTCGTTGCGATCTTGAATAACTCTTTTACCGCTCTGCCCTCACCGGCACGCAAGATCTTGTCTAATAAAATCAACGCTCTTCCTCTTCTACTCTTCACTGCGGCCTAAGTACTGCCGACCTGCTCCTATCTTATTCCAGATGAGCGCCGACTGCACATGCGGTAATAGCCGCGATCGGACGCAGGTTAATGATGGATAAAGCGGTGATTCCGGCTTGAATTGAAGCACCAGAAGTTATTAAATCATCAATAATTATCAGCTTCCTAAGATTAGATTCTGGGTAATTTGCCAGATATGCACCAGACATATTTGAAACTCTTGTGTTTTTATCTAGACCTGTTTGATCCTGAATTCTTTTAATAGTTTGCAAGATATCTAGGTTTCTTAATTGAATCCTTGTTCCGATCTGCATGTTTGTATTTATTTGAATTACATTTTCAATCAAATCTTGAATGTGCGTTCGACCACGAAGGCGGGTAATGGCGGTTCGAGATGGTATTCCGACTAATCCAATTTCACCGCTGATATTAAAATCATTTACCAAACGCAGTAAAGCGCTATGAATTGAAATTGCCAGTAAGTTTCTTGCAATTAGATTGCCATTCTCCTTCGCCGCTAAAATTAAATTAGCGTTTTTCTCATCGTAGTACTGTGAAAAATAAAGTGGGATGCCGGCAATCCGTTGGCGTTTAATTGGCCGCCGCCATTGATCATTACATGACTGGCAAATTTCTGCACCTGGAGCTTTACAAATTAAACAGTAGGGTGGATAAATTAATTGCGAAAGTGATTTTAAAGTTTCAAACACTTAATCTTTATAGCAAAAAAGTTGTTTATACCTTTAAATCATTGGGGATAATATAAATCGGGTGGGTTTGGATTAATTCACCGCGGCGCTTAGGTAGAGTTAAAACAAAATGAGCGCCTTGGCCAGGTTTGCCCCAAGCCAGTAACTCACCTTGGTGAAGCTGTGCATCTTCAAGTGCGATTGATAAACCAAGTCCGGTACCACCACTTGTTCTAGCTCGTGATGGGTCTGCACGCCAGAATCGGTCAAATAATTTCTTAGCATCACTTTCATTAAACCCTAATCCATAATCTCTGACTGAGATTGCCACCTCATTCTCACTTTCAACTACCTCAATGTTTACTGGCTTGCCTTCACCATGATCTAGGGCATTAGAAATTAAGTTTCTTAGAACTCGCTCAATTCGGCGTGGGTCACCATCAACGCCAATCGCTGCATTTGGCATAGTAATTTTGAATTGATCAACCTTGCTTGGATGTAGGTAATCAACTGTTTTGCGAACCACTTCAGTTAAATCAAAATTCACAAACTCAAGGGAAACTTCATTGGCATCAAATCGACTGACCTCAAGTAAGTCAGCTAACAGCAACTCGAAGCGATCAATCTGGTTAATTAAGAGCTCAGCGCTGCGCGCGATTACTGGGTCAAAGGTTGATCGTTGATCATGAATTATTTCAGCTGCCATTCGCATAGTGGTTAATGGTGTGCGCAGCTCATGTGAAACATCAGAAACAAATCGTTGTTGTAGTTGGGATAGATTTTTTAGCCGGTAAATTTGTTGTTCAATCGAGAGTGCCATTTCATTGAAGGATCTGCCAAGGGATGCCAGCTCATCTTCACCACTTACCTGCATACGGCTAGTTAAATCACCTTCGGTAAATTTCTCAGCAACTTGAGCTGCCTCCGTTATTGGTGAAACCACCTGCTTAATTAAAAACCTAGTTATCAATCCAATTAAAACAACAAGTAAAAATCCAAAGAAAAACAAGGTCCAGGCGATTGAGTTAATGGTTTGATACTGTGCGTCTAAATTAAATAAATAGTAAATCTCATACACTCCAGATCGTGGGATCTGCAATTTTCCACCGATAATAAATCCAGGATTTACAACTCCGTTTGAGTATTTAATGTCTGATCGAATATCTAGTACTTCATCACCACTTACAACTGACTCTCGAAATTCTGCTGGAATTGAATCTAAAGAGAGCAAGGTAGGAACTGTTTGATAAATATCCTTAGTATTGCTGGTATTTGGAATCTTAAGCATTACCGTCTCACGCCCAGATAGTGATCCATCTTCACGTACTGAAATTATGAAATCCGTTACAACCCGGCGCAGCTCATCATCATCCTGGAATCTTGAAATATTAAAATGGCCTTGCGTTAACGTTAGCGCACTACGTGTTTCAATCTTAGAAATTGCAATTTTCTCATTGATAACAGTCGAGGAAACTCGGCTATGAACACTTATTCCAATAATGGTAACTGCAATAAGTGCAAAGGAAATATTAGTGACTAGAACTCGAAGCCCAAGTGATTGGCGTACTTTTGGCTTAGAAATTAACATTTACAAACTCTAGTCTCTTGCCGGTCCCGCTTTATAGCCAACTCCACGCACTGTTTGCACCAACTCTGGATTCTCGGCATCATTTTCAATTTTGCCTCGCAATCTTTGAACATGAACATTTACTAATCTGGTATCTGCAGCGTGCTGATAACCCCAGACTTCATTCAGAAGTGCCTCTCTAGTAAATACCCGGCCCGGCTCTTTAGCAAGTGCGACTAGTAAATCAAATTCAAGTCTGGTTAGCGGAATCTGTTTTTGATTACGAGATATTGTGTGCTCCATTTGATCAATCACAATGTCACCGATTTTTAATGTTCCAACCTTGGTGGTCCTTCGTAATCTGGTATTTACTCTGGCGATTAACTCTTGTGGCTTAAATGGTTTAATCATGTAATCATCAGCGCCAGCTTCAAGGCCTAACACCACATCATGGGTGTCACCTTTTGCAGTTAGCATCACAATTGGCACCATCGAATTTTCACGAATTAATTTACAAACTTCAATGCCATCGATTCCGGGCAACATCACATCTAATAAAACTAAATCTGGTGGATTAGATTTAAAAACATCTAAAACTTGATCACCGCGGCCTACCAAATCAACCTCCATGCCAGCACCATTTAACACGATGCTGAGCATTTCAGCTAAGTCTTGATCGTCATCGACGACCATGACTAATGGCATTTATGAACCGTGTTCCCAAGAGTTTAAATAAAGCTCTTGTGCTGGTGTTAATACATCTAGCTGCGCGCCCATGCTTGCCAGCTTTAGGGTAGCTACATTCTTATCAATCTCCGTTGGCACATTGTGCAGACCAGCTGAAAGTGTTTTACCAACCTTTAGCAACCACTCAGCAGTTAATGCTTGATCAGAGAATGACATATCCATTACAGATGCTGGATGACCTTCGGCTGCGCCAAGATTTGCTAAGCGACCTTCTGCAATTAACAAGATACGACGGCCATCTGCCATTTCGTACTCATCTGTTTGATGACGCATCTTGGAGTTTTTAGTCTTTGCACTCTTCTCTAGCCAAGCAACATCAATTTCGATATCAAAGTGACCAGAGTTAGCCAAAATTGCGCCATCTTTCATCTGCTTAAAGTGTTCATCGCGAAGCACATCACGGTTACCAGTAACCGTAATAAAGATATCGCCAATTGCAGCAGCCTTTGTCATTGGCATAACCCGGAAGCCTTGCATCATCGCATCCAAGGCTTTGGTTGGATCAATCTCAGTAACAATTACCTCAGCGCCTAAACCTTTTGCACGCTCAGCAACACCTTTTCCGCAGTAACCAAAACCAGCTACTACAACAATCTTGCCAGCTACTAACGTGTTGGTGGCACGGAAGATTGCATCAAATGTTGATTGTCCAGTTCCGTAACGGTTATCAAACATATGTTTAGTATCGGTGTCATTAACTGCAATCATTGGAAACTTAAGTGCGCCATCTTTAGCCATTTGGCTTAAGCGAATCACACCAGTTGTAGTCTCTTCGCAACCTGCAACTACACCATCAATTAATTCTGTTCTGGTTGTATGCAGAACATTAACTAGATCGCAACCATCATCAAAAACAAATTGCGGCTTGATATCAAGTGCGGCATTTAAATGTTTGTAATAGCCATCGCGGTCTACGGCATTGCGAGCAAAAACAGAAATTCCATACTCTTGAACTAATGCAGCAGCGGTGTCATCTTGTGTTGAAAGTGGATTTGAGGCACAAAGAGCTAAATCAGCTCCGCCTGCTTTTAAAGCTAACATTAAATTTGCGGTCTCAGTTGTGACATGCATACACGCAGCAATTCGAACTCCAGCAAATGGTTTCTCTTTTGCAAACCGCTCTTTGATTTGAGTTAGTACTGGCATATTTCGACCAGCCCATTCAATTTTCTTCTTACCTTCAGCAGCCAAGGAAAGGTTTGCTACATCATTTTTTATTGCAGTAGTTGTGCTCATTTTCGCTCCCAGTTAAGTTGATTTTTCTAGCTACATTTCTTAATTATTACCGAGGCTAGTGGGCTCACTATGTAGGTAACCAGAAGGCAAAGATACCCTGAATGGGCGCGGTTATCGACTCTTAATTACTGCAAGTACCGCGTCTCGAATCTTCTTCATTTCTACTTGGCTATCAGCCTCAACATTTAATCGAAGTAATGGCTCTGTGTTTGAGGCTCGAATATTAAACCACCAGCCTTTGGCGGTGAAGGTAAGGCCATCTAACTCATCGATCTCACACTTATCTTCATAGGCTGCGCGAACTCGGGCGATCGCAGCTTGGCTATCTTTTACCGTGTTATTTATTTCACCACTTGAAAAGTAGCGATTGTAAGGAGCTAATAATTTTGAAAGCGGTGACTTTGCTGCCATTAATTCAGAGAGTGCATACAGGGCAGCCAACATTCCAGAATCTGCGCGCCAGAAATTTGCAAAGTAGAAGTGTCCACTGTGTTCACCGCCGAAAATCGCATCAGATTCAGCCATTAACTTCTTGATATATGAGTGACCTACTCGGCTTCGAAGCGGAATTCCGCCATTTTCTAAAATTACCTCAGGCACCGCTTTTGATGAGATCAAATTATAAATAATTGTGGCGCCAGGATTAGCCTTTAGCTCACGTACTGAAACTAGTGCAGTAAGTGCTGATGGATTAACTAACGCACCAGTTTCATCAATTAAAAAACATCGATCAGCATCGCCATCAAATGCTAAACCAATATCTGCGCCCTCTTTCTTAACTCGCTTTTGTAAAGCAACCAAGTTAGCGGGCTCAATTGGGTTTGCCTCATGATTTGGGAATGTGCCATCTAATTCAAAGTACATCGGAATTAATTCAACATTTAACTTTTCCATTACAGCTGGTGCGGTAAATCCAGCCATGCCATTGCCGGCATCTATAACAACCTTAAGCCTTCGTTTTTGAAAACTTTTTTCCGCAAAGCAGCCAAGTAGGTAATCCACATAAGCGCTAAGCAGATCCTGATTTCGACTTTTACCAACAGGACGATTAGAAATCGGAGCGCCATCTTCAATGAATTTTCTAATTTGTAATAGGCCAGACTCTTGGCCAATTGGAATGGCACCTGATTTACATAGTTTCATACCGTTGTACTGCGCTGGATTATGGCTAGCGGTAAACATAATGCCAGGTAAATTCAATTTTCCAGATGCAAAGTACAACATGTCAGTTGAAGCTAAACCGATTCTAATTACATCCATGCCTTGGCTATTTGCGCCATCAGAAAAAGCATCAGCAAGTAATGGTGAAGACTCACGCATATCTTCGCCAACAACAATTGTTGCCGGCTCTCGTTCAATTTCTAAAAACCGAGCAAATGCCACACCTAAGGCGAAGGCAAAATCTGGTGTGATCTCTTTATCGACTAGGCCACGGATGTCATAAGCCTTGATGATTTTTTCAAGCATGGAAGTACCTTAGGTTAAATTTGCAAAAATATTAATTTGAGGGCAAAGCACGCAAGTGACCACGACGGCCAAGCTCTGGTTGCATTGCACTTGTCTTCAAATCTGAGTTTGCAACCTCACGTACGGCATTCGCAATTGCCATTAAGTCATCATCAGATGGTCCTTGATGATCAGCTGAAATCTCCTGCTTAATTACACTCCAACCAACAGGAACTGTTAAGCGTTCACTGTGCGCCGTACATAAATCATAATTATGCGGTTCTGCATAAGTTGCAAGTGGTCCTAGCACTGCAGTTGAATCAGCATAAATGTAAGTTAAGGTTTTAATTGCAGAGTTAGTACAGCTTGCCCTAGAGCAGCTCCTGCCAAATGACCTTTTCATATCAACAGGTTAATGCTTACTCAGTAGAAAAGTTGGGATTTAGCCCCGAGAAATTACATCGGCATCGGAAATGGGTTCTGATGCACTTTCCAGGTTGGCTCCAGTATTTAGTGGAATATATGAAGTTCCAATGCCGGAAGCATCTGGGTGCAAAATAATTCCCCCACGGGTACCAGCAGTCTTTGATACAAATTGGATTCGATTCAAACCAATTGGGGCCTGCCAGATTGCAAAGTTACTTGCCTTAACACTCTTGTTGTACTTCTTGCCATTAGTGCCAACTGCTGAGATTTCAACATTTATATTTTTACCAGCAAAGGCCACTAATGGTTTAGAGCCAGTTAAATTAAAGGTTAAGTTTGTGAGTTCATCGCCGGCAGTTGCCCATGCGATTTCACTACTTTTTCCAAATGTATAGCTGCTTAGCACTGAACCTAAAATAGGTTGATCTGATTTAACTGTGATTGAGAAAGCTTGTTTCTCTGGTGCGAAAAATAAAGGAATATTTATCACACGCTGACTCTTTACCTTTAACTCCCCTAATCCAACCGGTACAAAACTGCCATCATTTGAATTAATCGACACCTCTGCATTTGCATCAATAGTGCCCGGCACCATTAAGCGAAGTACATGACTTGAAGAGTTTGCAGCTGTTGCTAAATTTCCACGTAATCCAGAAATTGCCGCAATTGTTAAAAGATTTGTCGGCGCAGCCACGGGGGCCACAAAGTCTGCGCCAAGGGAGCGTAAACCTTTTTTGCGCTCATCAAAAAGGAATGAACTAACTCGACCAGATTTTGTCTTAACTGCAACAACTATTGAATCCTCACCCGGAGCCAGTGTGTCAACTGCAATATTTTTAGTTGAGTTTGTCGCAATCGAAACTACTTGATTGATGATTAAGCCGGTGGGTGCAAAGATTTCAATTTCAACTGATGACTCACTGAATCCACTGTTCACAATTGAGAGAATTGATTTACTAGTAAGTGCGCCAGAGCCACCTACAAACCATTGTTCACCATTGCTAACAGAACATGGAACTACCGCTTTCCAACCATTGTTAATAAAGGTAAGCGTTGTGCCCGGGTTGCCTTCAACTAAAAGAGCTGCGCTGCCAATTGCAATTGCACTAGCACTCTTAACGGAAAACTTCTTAGTCTTTCCCTCAATTAGGCGCCGGCCAACTTTAGAGTTTGGTAGTCCCGCAATCGCAGCAGCTTTACTATAAGTAGCTGGGCAAACAGTTGCTGGGTATGAGTAAGTTATTTTTACTTGCTCATTTCTACTTGGCGCCAAATAGGAAATTAAAGAGAGCAACAGCAGCATTACAGATACAAAAATGTATTTGCGGTTTACCTGAAAATTTACCATCACACTAGCTCCTCAAGTGGAACTTCTTTTCGCTTACGGCCAGCTGGAAGAACCAGAACGATCAGAGTAAGCACTGCAATTAGCTGCAAAGAAACCCAACCACGACGGGCGCTGCCATCATGAATTAATGAGATATCACCGGGCATACTAATCACAAAGGCAGGGATGCCAAACTCTGATTTAACTAAATCAATATTCTCGCCATTAAGTAATAGTTTCCAAGCATCATCATATTTTTCAGCGAGTAAAATTGTCCCTGGCTTAGCAGCATAAGCACTTGAAGATTTATCATTTGATGCAAGTGAGAATTTTTGTCCATTTCCATCAACTAAAGTAATTCTGGCGCTTGCGTTGTTAACCTTCCAGATAACTCCATCTTTTGTTTCAGATGATCTAGTAAATCCACCGATTCCATCAACAGTTCTAATTAGCGCCGGATCTGCTGGGTTCTTGATAAAAATATATTGAATTCCGTAGCGACCGAGTACTTGGCTGGCAGTTGCACCGGTGCCACTAACAAGATCAGAAATAGCAGTCTTTACATCTATAGGTGTTTCAGATGACATATCTGGGTCACCAATTTGTAGATCACCGCCTCTTGTTATGAAGTATTGCAGTTGTTCAACATTCTTTCGCATAACTAAAGTTTTTGGCTTGCTTTCCGTACTAGCAAGGTCGGTTATAAAGGCTGGGATTACTAGCTCCTGATTTGAACGAACTAGCGAGTTAGCACCTACCGTAGCGGCCCAAATCGGAAAAATCAGTATCGCAATTGCGGTCACAACTGCAGTAATAACGGAAAGGAAGTGGCGATACCCAATGTTTGTACTTCTTAGAATTGGAAGTAGCTTTTCAAATAATGTGAAGGCGGCCAGCAGTGAAAGTAATTGCGCAAATAGTATTAACGCACCACTCCAGATTCGCTGAGCGCCGCTGCCATTACCAACAACATAATAATTAGATAAAGCTGCTGCGAAAAATATTGTAATGAATCCAATTAATCCAAAATCTCGATGCTCTGGTGAAATTAGTGAGATGATTAAAAATAATAAAAATGGTGCTAACAAAAACCAGGCTGGTGATGTGGCGCCACCTGGATTAAATAGCAAGACCGATGAAAAGCCGGCACTTTCAACGGATAGTCCAGGTTCTACTAAACCACGCAGTGGATGGAAGATGAAGGAAAATGCCCAAGGGATATTCATTGCAATTGGAGCCAAAATCAGAATTAACCGATTTTTGGTCTGCTTATTATTTAAATTATTTAGAATTTCTTTGGGCTCTATTTTTTTCCAATTGCCTGAATCATCAAAGTAATCTTTGATTATAAAACCTATCTGCAACAGGATCCACGTGATTGCAAATAGCGGTGAAAAAGCAACAGCGACTCCTGCAACAAGTGCAATCATCGCTAATCGGCGTATTGAAAACTCTGCTACTGATTGATTCTTTATAAACAAGGTAAAGAGAATTGGCAAAATAAAGGCAATTGCTATTGTGCCAATACGCCCCTGATTTATTGAGGTCAGTACTACTGGTGAAAATGCATAAAGAAGTGCTGCAAAAAACGATGAGTACTTACCCAGCTTAAATTTATTTGCAGTCCGATAAAAAATTAGGAAGCAGATAGTTGGAGTTAAGAAAAAGATTAGGGTTAGAAAGGTTTGCGGGTTACCCAATGTGATCACAGAACCGATTGCAATGAGAGGTAGCCAAGTTGGCACAGCAGCGGAACTTCCAAGGCCAACTAAATGCCAGGAATCTACATATCTGCGAATTAAATCCATCGCAGAATCAGGTGCGATCGCTAGGGCGCCACCAGCAATTGAACCAAATCTATTTCGTGAATAAAAGATTGAGATACCGATTGTAATTAGGAATCCGAAGAGCATCGGTAGTTTTA
>JBIIXT010000092.1:0-2802 GCA_044347205.1 Candidatus Nanopelagicus sp.
TCTGCAACGCTCTTTAACTCTAAAAATAAAGTACGCGACTCACCTGGTTCACCAAGTAATGCAAAACCTGGTGCGCGACGCTTTGAGTTTGCAAGTCCAGCATTTCCAAGTCCACCCTTGCCACCTTGGGCCGCCATGAATCTGGTGCCATAGCCAACTAGATCTGCAATTACTTCACCATTGGCATCCTTTACAACAGTGCCATTTGGTACACCTAAAATTAAATCCTTACCTTCAGCGCCATTATTAAAATCCCCTGCACCTTGTTTGCCATCTGTACCAAGTCGATGTGGTGAGTGGTGAAAATCTAAAAGAGTTGTGACATCTGCATCAACAACAAGAACAACATCACCGCCGCGCCCACCATTAGCTCCATCTGGACCACCAAGTGGTTTGAATTTTTCACGGTGGACGGAAACGCAGCCATCCCCACCCTTACCAGCGCTTGCATGAAGTGTTACGCGATCTACAAATGAGGCCACGTTAACTTCCTTTCTAACTTTTCAATGTGTTTAAAATAAAAATGGGTCCGCGGTAAGCGGACCCACTGTTAAAACTTTTTTCCGCTTACTTAAGCTACCGGAACGATATTTACTACACGACGACCGCGAGCGCGACCGAATTCAACTGAGCCACCTTGTAGTGCAAATAATGTGTCATCTTTTCCGATGCCAACATTTTTACCTGGGTGAAAGTAGGTTCCGCGTTGGCGAACTAATATCTCGCCACCCTTTACTACCTGACCTGCAAAACGTTTGATACCAAGGTATTGCGCATTTGAGTCGCGACCATTTCGTGTGGAGGAGACACCCTTTTTACTTGCCATTTATTTTCCGCCGTCCCTTACTTGTTAATTCCAGTAATTTTTACACGAGTTAATTTTGAGCGATATCCCTGACGACGGCGATATCCAGTTTTGTTCTTGTAACGAAGGATCGCAATCTTTGGACCCTTTTGTTCAGCCAAAATTTCGCCAGTCACCTTTACAGATGAAAGCGCTTTTGGATCTGCAGTTACATCAGCACCATCTACAAGTAGAACCGCTGGAAAAGTTACAGATGAACCAACGGCAGCATCGATGCGATCAACAACTAGGGTCTCGCCAACTGAAACCTTCTCTTGGCGTCCGCCAGCTTTAACAATCGCGTACACGTTGTGCTCCTTATATTCGGGTGAATCTAAAATCTAAGCCAATAAATTGTCTAGAGGGGTAAGGGTAGAGATTTCGCTTCAATGGGTCAAACTGAGGCGAAATCCAACTTTAATTTGTGCTGATAACTCCGGTGCTTACCGCCCTGCGACCTTTACGGCGAGGCTTTTCAACTACCGCCTCCGGTGTTGCAGTTTCTTCAACTACATCTTCAGATTCAGAGTTGCTTTCGTTCTCATCATCGTTTTCCTGATCATCTAAATCTTTACCAGCCTTAGATGTTTTTGAATAACGTTGATCCATATCTTTTTCAAGTGAAACCTTATTTACTGGCTCAGCATGGATATGAATTCCTCGACCACCACAACTCTCACATGTAGTTGAGAACGCCTCAATTAATCCTTGTCCTACGCGCTTTCGCGTCATTTGAACTAAACCAAGTGAGGTAACTTCGGCAACCTGATGCTTTGTGCGATCGCGACCTAAACACTCAACTAATCTGCGAAGAACGAGCTCACGGTTTGCCTCAATTGTCATATCGATAAAGTCGATCACAATAATTCCACCCATATCGCGCAGGCGTAATTGACGAGCAATCTCCTCTGCCGCTTCTAGGTTATTTTTGGTAACAGTCTCTTCTAGATTTCCACCCTTACCAATAAATTTTCCAGTGTTTACATCGATTACGATCATCGCTTCTGTGCGATCGATAACTAATGAGCCACCTGATGGTAGATAAACTTTGCGATCAAAGGCTTTTGCTAACTGCTCTTCAACTCGGTTTTCAGCGAAAATATCACGCGGGCCGCTCCACTTTTCAATCTTGCTAGCAAGCTCTGGTGCAATGTGGCCAATGTAATTTTGAATATCATCCCAAGCACTATCTCCTTGAACTAACATCTTATTGAAATCCTCATTGAAAATATCGCGGATAACTCGAACTGTTAAGTCTGGCTCACCGTAGAGAAGTGATGGCGCAGAGGTGCTAGTTGAATTTACCTTCTCTTGAATATCCTCCCATTGCGCTTTCAAGCGAAGTACATCTCGCTCGATCTCAGCCTCTGCAATTCCCTCAGCTGCGGTGCGAATAATTACGCCCGCCTCCTCCGGTACTAAGTTTTTCAAAATAGATTTTAATCTTGAGCGCTCTTGCTCTGGCAGACGGCGGCTAATTCCACTCATCTCACCACCTGGTACATAAACCAGGTAACGACCAGGAAGTGAAACTTGGCTAGTTAAACGTGCACCCTTTTGCCCAATTGGATCCTTAGTTACTTGAACTAATACTGATTGGCCAGATTTTAAAACATGCTCAATCTTGCGTGGTGCGGTATCGGATAAACCATGTGCATCCCAGTTAACTTCACCAGCGTAGAGAACAGCGTTGCGTCCCTTACCAATATCAACGAATGCTGCTTCCATTGATGGCAGCACATTTTGAACCTTACCTAAATAGACGTTTCCAACATAGGAAATATTGCTATTTCGGTTTACATAATGCTCAACCATTACATTGTCTTCAATAATTGCGATCTGTGTGCGGTCGGCAATTTGTCGAACCAACATTGAGCGATCTACCGCTTCACGGCGAGCTAAAAATTCAGATTCAGTAATTATGGTGCCACGTTTGCGAGTGAAATCTCGACGGCCTC
>JBIIXT010000033.1:0-10142 GCA_044347205.1 Candidatus Nanopelagicus sp.
TCTTCGGTTTGGGCAATCGTGTGCACTCGAAAAGCATGTGCGCCAATTTCTCTAACAAAGGTAGTTAAAAACCATGAGTTACTTTCAAATTCGTCATCATCATCTGCCAACTTACTTCCAGGCTCAACTAAATCATCACCGGCTGAAATGATTACAACGCGTGGATGTGGCCGGCAAGGCAGACGATCTAAACCTAGGGAGGCAGCTAATCCAATTTGAGTAGATCCAATTCGATCTCCGGCTTTTAAGAGCAACTGCTCATCCACCATTAAATTACTGGAAAGGGTTGCGCCATGAGCATCAAGTAAAGGCAGGTCTAACGGAGCAAGGGGTTGTGCGAGCTCAAGGAGTTTCTCTTGAAATTGCGCAACTGAAATACTTTGATCCATACCTAAACCCTACTTTGCACCATAGATAAATTAAGGTAATGGCGTGAGTAAAGATGAGATTAGCCAAGCAAAAACGCAATTAAGAGATCAATATCGCAGGCAACGAGCCGATTCATTTATTAATGATTCTTGGCTACATATTGTTACTGCCGCAGAATTTATTGGAAAACAAAGTATTGCGTCCTATTTTTCCTATGAGGTTGAACCAAATACACAGGATTTAAACCAACGATTAATCGCAGATGGTTTTCAACTTTTTCTGCCTCGTACCTTAAAAAATAATGATTTAGAGTGGGTGTTATGGGATGGAAACCCAAAAAACTTAAAGAAGGTTGGGAAAATATTTGAACCGATCGGTAACGCGGTAGAGCCACAGCTAGATGTAATTATTCTTCCGGCACTTCACATCGATCAAAGTGGAAACCGATTAGGCCAAGGTGCTGGCTCTTATGATCGCGCCCTAGCCAAAAGTAATGCTTGGAAGATTGCCCTCGTTCACCCGGGTGAAATTACTAGTGATCCATTGCCAATAACTAAGTTTGATCAACGAGTAGATGCCGCGGCCACACCAAGTACGATAATTAGATTTGCTGGTTAGATTTTAATTTAAAGTATCTAAATTTCGAGCCATTACAATTCGTTGAATTTGATTGGTGCCTTCATAGATTTGTGTAAGTTTTGCATCTCGCATCATCCGCTCTACCGGATAATCACTCACATAACCGTATCCGCCTAGTACTTGCACAGCATCTGTTGTTACCTTCATAGCAATATCAGTTGCAAAACACTTGCTGGCTGCGGAGTAAAAAGTTAGATCCGTTTCACCACGTTCACTCTTTACGGCTGCTGCGTAAGTTAATGTTCTAGCAGCCTCAATCTGCATAGCCATATCAGCTAACATAAATTGAATTGCCTGAAAATCAAATATTGGCTTTCCGAATTGTTGACGCTCATGTGAGTATCGCTTTGCCACATCAAATGCACCTTGTGCAATACCAAGTGCTTGCGCCGCAATTGTGATTCTGGTGTGATCAAGTGTCTTCATTGCAAGACCAAATCCAGTTCCAACTTCACCAATTAAACGATCTTGTGATAACTCGACATTATCAAAATAAACTTCGCGAGTAGGTGAACCTCGAAAACCCATCTTCTTCTCATGTGCGCCAAATGAAACACCAGCATCTGATTTTTCTACAATAAAAGCGGAGATACCTTTACTGCCTTTAGTTGGATCAGTTGTTGCCAGTACTGTGTAAAACTCAGAGACACCAGCATTTGAAATCCATTTTTTACTTCCAGATAAAATCCATTTCTCACCTGACTTAACAGCTTTAGTTTTCATCGCTGCGGCATCTGAGCCAGCCTCTGATTCAGAGAGACAGTATGAAAAACCTTTACCTTGGGCAAGTTGAGTTAAATATTTTTTCTTTTGTTCCTGACTCGCACCAATTAATAATGGGACAGATCCCAGTTTGTTAACCGCTGGAATTAATGAAGCTGCCCCACATACTCGCGCAACCTCTTCAATAATAATTACAGTTGCAAGTGCATCTGCACCTTGACCACCGAACTCCTCTGGAACATGTGCCGCCGCTAAACCTGCTTGTTGTAATGCATCAGCTGCCTCTTGCGGATAGCGCGCATTTTCATCAACATCATGAGCGAATGGCAAAATCTTTTTCTGAGCAAGTGCGCTAACACTTTCTCGAAGTGCTTGATACTCATCACCGAAAAGTGGTGCCATATTGGATTCTGCCGAAAATGCCATGTGCTAATCCTAATCTGAATTATCGCGAGCGTTTAACTGGGATAAGTATCGGTTGTACTTTGCTAGGTCATCATCTTCACCCATTGCAGCAGCACGTTCAGCGGCCCGATCAATCCGGCCACTCTCTTTTTTGTCATCTTTAATCCATTGAATGAAAGTTGCAACTAATGCAAGCAAAATTGGGATCTCACCCATCGCCCAACCAATGGCGCCACCTAAATTTTGATCAGCTAATAAATCAGTTGCCCAGGGCCGCTCAAGTGCAGCGAAGTAACCGTTATCTAAGAGAGTAGATGAAGACATCAAGGCGATTGAGAAAAATGCATGAATGCTCATTGCTGCAAATAAGACAACAATCTTGACTATATATGGAATTTTAATTGGCGAAGGGTCGATGCCAATGATGGCCTGAAAAAATAAATAACCAGCAATGATAAAATGAATATTCATGAATAGATGTCCGCTATGACTTAACATTAAATCTCCAAATAATGGAGTGAAGTAAAGAGCAAATAATGAGCCATCAAAGATAGCTAAGGCAACAATAGGATTTGCATAGATTTTTCCTAATTTTGAATGAAGTAAATTTACTAATGTTCCTCGCATGCCCAACTCATTTTTACTTCGCCCGATTGGCAAGCTGCGAAGTGCCAAGGTAATTGGTGCGCCTAGAACGATGCCAATTGGTGCAATCATTCCTAAGACCATATGTGCCAACATGTGATTGGAGAATGCAAAACGAGAGTAAACGCCTAAGCCACCACTTGTTGCAAAATCAATTGCACTTATTCCAATTGCAAACGCCACTGTTCGACCAACAGGCCACTTATCACCACGTCGAGCCAGCGCAATAACACCTCTTATATATAAAGCTACGGCAAAAACTAATATTCCGATCATTAAACCATCAGGATCATAGGCAAGTAATACATTGGTAAATGTTGGTGCGGCTGGCATCTCTAGGCCAGTTATCAATAAAGCCTGCGAAACTTTTACCTCACGAGCCGGTGGCGCCGTATTTGAAAGCCAGCTACCGATGAAGACAGTTAGTGACATAACTAAAATTTCACCAACTACTAGCCTGTAACTTGAAGGAAAATCTTGCTTTAACAAGAAGCGGCGATGTAGCGCACCAAAACCAATTAATATTGATGCCAAAATTATCTTTAAAAATACTATTGCGCCATATTTGCTTTGCCAGGCAGCTATTGAATCTAACCTAGTCCAAGAAGTTGCAGCTCCTGAAACTACAACGGTGATCGCACTCCAAAAAGCAAGAATGCTAAATCTAGGCAGTGCAAATATAAATTCATCTTTTTCAAATTGCATAATTCCAAATAGGCCGCCCACCCAAAAGGTAAGTGCAATTATGTGAATTACTAGAGCTCCAATTGCTAACCCGTGATAACCAGAGGTGCTGCCATGGCTTTGAAATACCGGCGCAATCACCGCAACAATTCCTAATGCTGAAACAAAGTAGGCAGCTAATAGTTTTTTAAGTGGAATTAGAAGTATTAGCAAAATACAGATAATCTGAAATAAGTAACTTTTGCCTATAGCAGTTTGGGTCAAATAAGATCTAATTACATTTGAATTGAGTGAATCTAAGATTGGTTGTTCAAGTAAATATGAAAGTTGAATTACTACAAAAATTGCAATTGTAAATAACCAGAGACCAAATAATCTCTTACTTCGCTTTGCTAGTTTTAGGCTAGCGATAGACCCCCTGGCATCTTCTGCTAAGGCAGCGAGTGAGATTACTAAGCCAATTGCAATTAAGGCAGATAATTGCATCAAGCCATTACTTAAGTTGGCTAGAGTTTCAATCATTTAGTAAATGGTTACTTTGAAATTCTTTTGAATTTACTTGATTTTTTAACTGACTTCACTCTTGGCGCTGGAGTGCTCTTAAATGTTTGCTTGGCGTAGCGAGACATTAAAACTAAAATGAAAATCGCAAAAACAAGCAGTGCTATAACTAACAAATCGCTGGTTCTGTTTACAGAGTTCGCATCAGTTGATGAATCAGGTGTGCCGGATGCGTTTGGGCTTGGCTCTGTAATTACAGCTGGTGCGTTAAACAAAAAGGTGATGCTGCCAGTTAGTGAATCTTCACCAATTGCCATGAGTGTGTAATTAACCGTATAGACACCTGTGACAGTTAGCGGCTTTACACCAACAGTTAAAGTTGGGCCTTGCATTTGAATTGAGCCATCATCAACTCGCACACCAGTTGGATCAAGCACAGTTAACTCATTTGCACCATCAGTTAAATCAGCATTTGCAGTAATTGTTACAGCCGTTGGAGCCATACTTAAAACTGATCCGCCAACCGGAGATGAACTAATAATTGATGTTGCATGCGCTGGTGTAACAAAGAAGGTACTTAGGCAGGTGAGAAAAATAATAGAGATGGGCTTAAGCGCTGCTTTTTTCATCAATCACCACTTTCAATTAGTCCTAATCTTGCCACTACTTTAAGATTCTGTCCTATGCCCACCTATGAGTATCAATGCAACCTATGCGATCACCAATTTGAGGCTGTGCAATCATTTTCAGACCCAGCAATTGATACCTGTCCTAAATGCGAGGGCGCAGTACGTAAAATTTATAGCAATGTTGGGGTTGTATTCAAAGGCAGTGGCTTTTACAAAACAGACTCAAAGGTGAAATCTGAACCAAAAGCTAAAACTGAGAGCAAGGTAGAGAAAGCTCTGCCACCGAAATCAGATACCTAACTTAACCACCATGGTGCGGTGGTCGATCGCCCTTAATCTCTTCATCACGTTTCTCATCAATTTCTAAGTCAATCTCATCATTTGTGATCTTCGCCAACAAAGGCTTTATTTGATCTAAGTCTTTATCTTTGCTCATTAGAATATGCATTCTACTCTACAAAGTTGAGTTTAAATATCTGATTGGATTGTTGATGTTTGAAAAAATTGGCCATCTCATAGTTCGTCGCAAGAAATCAATTTTCTCAATTTATTTAATTGGCATTATTTTGGCAGGTGCGATCGGCACTGGCGTATTAGGCAAGCTTGATAGCGGTGGCTACAGCGATCCAAACTCTGATTCATATAAAGCTTATGAGTACCTAACTGATGTATTTAAAGTTGAAGATCCTTCAGTAGTACTTGTAGTTGAAGCACCGACTAGCGCAGCAGATCCTGGCGTATATGCAACGGTTGCACAATTAGAGTCACAGATAAAGCTTGAAAAAAATGTAGGTAGCACATTGTCTTACTGGTCTACTGGTGGTGCCCCCTCACTGCTAAGTAAAGATGGCAAAGCTGGATTCTTATTTATCTATAGCGCGGAATCTGATTGGGGTGTTATTCAAGAATTAGGTAAAGATATTCAGAAAAAATATGATGGTAAATTCTCAAACTTGCGCGTTTATGCAAGTGGCACCGGAGTTTTTGCTCATGCAATTAACTCAAAAATTTCTGATGATTTAAAGCTAGCTGAATCAATCTCAATTCCATTAACCTTTATTTTGTTGGTTTTCGTCTTTGGTGGATTAGTTGCAAGTGCTATGCCACTTTTAGTTGGCGTAAGTGCAATTCTTGGCTCCTTCTTTGTAATCTTCCTTTTAACTCAATTCACTGGAGTTAGCGTCTTTGCGCTAAATCTAATTACTGGACTTGGCCTAGGGCTTGGAATTGATTACTCGTTATTAATAGTTAATAGATTCAGGGAAGAGATGCACTCAGGTAAGTCAGTTGAGGATGCAATTGTTAATACTGTTAAAACTGCCGGAAAAACCGTTTTCTACTCTGGCTTAACAGTTGTTCTTACCTTAGCTGCTCTAATTATGTTCCCACAGATGTTCTTAAAATCATTTGGTTATGCCGGTGTCACAGTAGTTGTTATGGCTGTGCTTGGAGCATTAATTGCACTTCCTGCATTACTTGCAATTTTAGGTAAACGCATTGATAAAGGTTTGATTAGAAAAAGTGTGAAGGTTACAAAAGAGGATGGTAGATGGGCAGATGTTGCAAGATTTGTCATGCGCAAGCCAGTTTCAGTTGTAGTCCTATCTTTAGTTATTCTGACAGTTTTAGCTGCGCCAATTAAAGATATTGTCTTTTCGCAAGTGGATAGTCGAGTACTGCCCGCAAGTAACTCAGCAGCAACTGCGGCTCGAGTAATTCTAGAAAGATTTCCAGGGCAAGAGGGAAACCCAATTGAAATTATTATTCCAAAAGGTGCATTCATGGGCACTCAAATTAATCAATACACAAATGAAATCTCAAAGGTGCCTGGCATCGTTCGAATTGGAGACTCCCAAGTAGCAGGTGATGATGTTCGAGTAACTGCGATTCATTCAATGGGTCCACGCACTCCAGAGGCTGAGCAGTTAATTAAAGAGGTTAGATCAATTCGTGCACCGGAAGGAACATTAATTGGTGGCGTTGCTGCAGATTATGCCGATACCCAAATCGGTACCGCCCGCACACTTCCATGGGCGCTGCTCTGGATTGGCATTGGTGTAATTATTTTATTATTTATCTTTACCGGTTCAATAATCTTGCCAATAAAGGCTGTGCTGTTAAATATTCTCTCACTTGCTGCAACTCTAGGTGCCATCACCTGGATATTTATCGGAGGCAATTTAAAGTGGTTAGTTGGAGATTTTACGGTGACTGGAGCTTTAGATACTGGCTCAATTATTTTAGTTGCAGTAGTTACCTTTGGTTTATCAATGGATTATGAACTCTTTTTACTTTCACGAATTAAAGAAGAGCATGATGGTGGCAAAAGCAATATTGAATCAGTTGCAGTTGGCCTGCAGCGATCAGCCCGAATTATTACCGCTGCAGCTGGCTTACTGGCAATTGTTTTCGCCTCATTTATGATCAGTGGCGTTACCTCGATAAAAATGTTGGGCTTTGGTGTTGCCTTCGCAATTTTGCTTGATGCATCTCTAGTTAGAGGCCTTTTAGTTCCTGCTCTGATGCGTTTATTCGGTGAACGTAATTGGTGGGCACCAAAATCAATGAAGCGATTTACAATTTCTCACTAAACTTTAATAAAATCTCTTCGAGATACTTATACCTATGAAGTAAGAAGATTGCTGGTGTTAAATATTCAAAATGGTGTCCCCGGCGGGAGTTGAACCTGCGACCTACCGCTTAGGAGGCGGTTGCTCTATCCACTGAGCTACGGGGACAAATAAAGATTGATTTAAAATTTATTAGTTGAATAATAATAAGAAGTGATAAAAACTGTTAACTATCTTTAGATTCATGCGTAAATTTGGCTTTAATTTATGGCCCTAGTAGACTTATAAAAAATTGTTTGGAGTGATTTAAAATATGAAGGCCCTCGTAATAGGTGCCGGTGGTGTTGGAAGAGCGATCGTTAATATCGCAGCCCGTCGTACATTTATAGAATCAATGGTCATTGCCGACCGCACCTTATCTCGTGCTGAAGATGCAGTGGCTCGTGTGAGAGATCCACGATTTTCTGCTGCGATGGTAAATGCCGCTGAGTTAGAGGATGTGCGCGAGCTAATTCGTAAAGTTAAGCCAGATGTCGTAATTAACGCAGTTGACCCAAGGTTTGTAATGCCAATCTTCTTAGCTTGTGAGATCGAAAATACCAATTACATTGATATGGCGATGTCCTTATCTCGTAAGCATCCTCATTATCCATACACCGAAACTGGTGTGAAATTAGGCGATGAGCAGTTTGCTCGTGACTACAACTGGGATGAGCGAAAGATCTATGCGCTAATTGGCATGGGTGTAGAGCCAGGTATGAGTGATCTCTTTGCTAAGTACGCAAGTGATTACATGTTTAGTCGAATTGATTCCTGCACCATTTTGGATGGTTCAAACCTGAGAGTTGAGGGATTTGATTTCGCGCCATCATTTTCAATTTGGACAACAATTGAAGAGTGTTTAAATCCACCACTTGTTTGGGAAGATGGTCGTGGTTGGTATACAACAACACCATTTAGTGAGCTTGAGATATTTGATTTCCCAGAAGGAATTGGTCCAGTTGAGTGTGTGAATGTAGAGCACGAAGAGGTCGCCTTAATTCCTCAAAAGATTGATGCCAAAAAAGTAAACTTTAAATATGGTTTAGGCGCTGAGTTCATCAGTATTTTAAAAACGATAAATATGTTAGGTATGGATCGAAAAGAAACAGTTGATGTACAAGGCGTAAGTGTTTCACCAAGAGACTTGCTCGCAGCCTCACTTCCTGATCCAGCCACACTTGGTGGACGCATGAAAGGTAAGACATGTGCTGGCGCCTTAATTAAAGGTTTAGATAAAGAGGGAAATCCAAAAGCGGTTTATATCTACAACGTCATTGATAACGCCTGGTCCATGAAAGAGTATGGCGATCAAGCAGTTGTTTGGCAGACTGCAATTAATCCAGTGATTGCAATGGAGTTAATTCATAAAGGAGTTTGGCAACCACTAGGTGTTAATGGGCCAGAATGGTTTGATGCAAAACCATTTTTAGAGTTACTAGAAGAGTATGGAACTACTTGGAGTATCCGCGATGAAGATACAGCGGGCATTATCAAGTAATGGCAATTGCTTTAATTACTGGAGCGACCGCTGGAATTGGCGCCCAATTTGCGCGATTACTTGCAAAAGAGGGTTTTGATTTAATTCTAGTTGCTCGTAATAAAAACCGATTAGCATCAACTGCAAAGAGTTTAAATAAAGAGTTTGGCGTTAAAGTTGAAGTACTTCCAGCTGATCTAACCAAGCCGGTCCAACTAGAAAAGGTTAGAAAACGGCTCAGTGATTCAAGGAAGCCGATTGAAGTTCTAATTAACAATGCCGGGTTTGGTATCAATCAGAGTTTTCTTGTAAGTGATTTATCTGATGAACAAGGACTTCTAGATGTCTTAGTAACGGCTCCTATGCGACTAACTCACGCAGTATTGCCCATAATGAAGGAGCGAAACTCTGGCACGATTGTAAATGTCAGCAGTGTGGCCAGCTGGATTGCGGGTGGCAGTTACAGCGCAGCTAAATCTTATTTAACAGTTTTAACTGAATCACTACATACCGAACTTCGTTCTACTAAAGTAAAAATATCTGCGCTATGTCCAGGCTTTACTAGGACTGAGTTTCATAAGCGTGGCCGGATGAAAATGAATGGATTACCTAATTTTATGTGGCTCTCTGCAGAAAAAGTTGTCAGTAAATCTTGGCGCGATGTAAATGCCGGTAAGGTGATATCAATTCCGGGCTGGCAGTACTTAATACTTAGCAGTATCTCTCGGTTTGGCCCACGCCCAATGGTGCGCCGAATCGGAATGAATGTTCGTAAAAAACAACGCTAAACCCTTTAACTTCACATCAAATTCACGGTACAAGCGCAACATATCCACCAACTAAAGCACGCCCTTAAAGTAGACTTACCCCATACCTAAGTTAGATAACTAAAGGAGTAATTTGTGAATAAGAAGATATCAGCAGCTGTAATGGCTAGCTTTTTGGTAATAGGTTTAGCAACACCAGCAACTGCAGCTACTGCAGGTGGAGCTTGTACGCAATCTGGACAGATTGTAAAAATTGGTAAAAATACATATGTATGTTCTAAGAACCCATTTTTTAGCCCAACAAAATTAACTTATGTCTGGGATGGTTGCATTGAATTAAATACTGATTACCAGGCAGGCATTAAAGAGGCGCAAACTGTGCTTCGCGCATCTGAAGCTAATCGCTTTCAACAAATCGAACCAATTGGTACAACACTGAAAGATTTGATTAAGTGGAATGCGCTAATCACCTACGCAAAAGGCAATATTGTTCACTACGGTTCAACTTATTATCAAGCTACTAAAACAAGTGTAAATAAGGCACCTACTGCAGCCAATATTGGTGCAACTAAGTTTTGGATAGTTAGCAAGCCAACTAATGCCAACTCAAAGATTGGTCAAATGCCAACTCCTTCAGTTGTATTAGCAACTGCTACAAAACAAATCGCAGCTGTAACTGCAGCATCAGTTA